>CAIUQV010000590.1 GCA_903901375.1 uncultured Ignavibacteriota bacterium | reverse complement strand
TTTTAATATGAATAAAAAAGTTTATACATTAATTTTACTGGCATTAGCAGCATTCAATATGCCTCTTTATGCACAGACTGCACCAAAAGAGCCGCACAGCGATACTTATGTGTATCTTATTCTCGCAGCTTTGCTCTTCACTCTCGCAGTTTTGTTCGCTTCATTGATGATTTTTGAAGCAGGAGAAAGAAAAGCAAAAACTGCTAAGGCAAAAGAATTAGTAAGTGCACCTATTATCGAAGACCACGAATACGATGGTATTCAGGAACTCGATAATCCCGCACCTGCATGGTTTCAGTTTCTGTTCTACATCACTATTGTCTTTGCTATAATTTATATGATTAATTATCATATGATAGGAAAACAGAATTCATCTCTCGATGAGTACCTTCAGGAAGTTACACTCGCTCAGCAGCAAAAAGATGAACTCATCAGAACAGGCGCTTTAATAAACGAGAATAACGTTACAGCTCTTACAGATGCAGCCGATATCGATAAAGGTAAAGAAATCTTTACAGCTAATTGTGTTCAGTGTCATGCCGTTGACGGTGGCGGTGGCGTTGGACCAAACTTAACTGATAAATACTGGATTCACGGCGGCGGTATTAAAAATATTTTTACAACCATTAAATACGGCGTACCTGCAAAAGGTATGATAACCTGGCAGAATCAGCTTAGCCCGAAACAAATCAATCAGGTAGCAAGTTATGTCTTAACATTTGATGGCAAAACACCTGCGGCACCTAAAGCTCCCGAAGGTAACATCTGGGTTGATTCTTCAGCTGTCGGCAAGGATTCTATAAAAATTAAACAGGATACACTTAAGAAATAGATTTATATTAAAGAAAAGATAGACACGAATTAGCACAAATTTCTCGAATTATATTTGAGGATAAATCCATTTAATTATGGGTGACATCATATATCCGGAAGAAAGTTACAAGATTATTGGAATTTGTATGGAAGTTCATAGAATCCTGGGAAAAGGATTATCTGAAATTGTATACAAAGATGCTATTGAATACGAATTCAAATGTAATGGGATTAATTATTCCAGAGAAAATAAATATGAAGTTTTATATAAAGACACCATTTTAAATCATAGTTATGTTGCTGACTTTGTTGCTTACGATAAGATACTTATAGAAATAAAAGCTGTTGATAAATTAATTGAAATACACAAGAAACAAACATTGAATTATTTAGGAATCTCTAAATTGCATTTAGGCCTGCTTATAAACTTTGGTGAAGCCTCATTGAAATATGAAAGAGTTTTATTGTAAACGGATAAATTAAGTTTATTTACTTATTTAATAATTCGTGGAATTAGTGTTAATTCGTGTCTGCTCTTTTGTGTTTTTGTATTTTAATAAATTATGTACGTTTTAATATATGGAACACGAATCGTTCAGAGACCATCTCTCTACTGTCACTCAGGAAGGTAAACGGGTCTGGGTTTACCCTAAAAAACAAACAGGAAGATTTTATACTGCTAGAACAATCTTAAGTTTTATATTACTCGGAATATTATTCATTTCACCATGGATTAAAATTGACGGGCATCCCTTTATGCTCTTTAATTTCTTTGAAAGAAAGTTCATCGTACTCGGTCTTGCTTTCGGTCCTCAGGATTTTTATATCTTTGCACTTGGATTCGTTGCTCTGGTTGTCTTTATCGTATTGTTCACTGCAGTATTCGGTAGAATATTCTGCGGATGGGTTTGTCCGCAGACTGTCTTTATGGAAATGGTCTTCAGAAAGATTGAGTACTTTATAGAAGGAGACGCCTCTCAGCAGCGTGCACTGGATAAAGCACCTCTTGATGGTTCTAAGTTCTTTAAAAAATTCTCCAAGCATATTATATTCTTCGCCATTTCTTTTCTTATTGGCAATACTTTCATAGCATACATTGTCGGAATTGATAAAACTCTTCAGATTGTTTCGCACTCTCCAGTCGAAAACCTGACTGGTTTTATAGCGGTTACTGTCTTCTCGCTTATTTTCTATTTTATCTTTTCAAAGTTCAGGGAACAAGCCTGTACAATCGTCTGTCCGTACGGAAGACTTCAGGGGGTTTTGCTTGACCCTAATACCGTTGTTGTTGCATACGATAATGTTCGTGGAGAACCAAGAGGAAAACTCGATAAGGAAAATAAAGAAAACAAAGGTGATTGCATAGACTGCCATTTATGTGTTGCCGTCTGTCCTACGGGAATTGACATAAGAAACGGAACGCAGTTGGAATGCGTAAATTGTACCTCGTGTATCGACGCCTGCGATTCTATTATGGATAAAGTAGAAAAACCAAGAGGACTTATCCGCTATGCTTCTATGAAAGGTATCAAAAATAAAGTAAAGTTTAAAATCACTCCAAGAATTATTCTTTATAGTGCGTTATTAATAGTCCTGTTGTCAATATTTACTACTCTTTTGTTCACAAGGGAAGACGTTAAAGTAAACGTTCTGCGTGCACCTGGAAAAATATATCAGGAAATGCCAGACGGAAAAATAAGCAACTTATACCACGTAAAACTGGTTAATAATACTTTTAAGGATATTCC
>CAIUQV010000589.1 GCA_903901375.1 uncultured Ignavibacteriota bacterium | reverse complement strand
TCAGGTGGAGACACTACCATCAACAGGTTTGATTACATACGGAAACGGTTCAAACCCACAGGATTTATCGAACTACAATGTATTTATAGTTGACGAACCGAACTCACCATTCACGGCGGCAGAAAAGACAGCGATGCTAAACTTTGTTTATAACGGCGGAGGATTGTTTATGATTTCCGACCATAACAATGCAGACAGGAACGGCGACGGCTGGGATGCGCTTGCGGTATGGAATAATTTTATGAGAACGAATTCGGTTGGTAATTTACCGTTTGGTTTCAAGTTTGATTCTGTGGACGTATCACCCGCATCGACAAACAGACTTACCGCCTGGTCTACTAATCCCATATTAAACGGACCTCAGGGAGCTGTATCGCAGTTGAATTTTCACAATGGTGCAACGATGACAATCTATCCAACGATTAATGCAAACGTAAAAGGATTAATCTGGACAACGGGAGTATCGCAGGGAACGACAGGTCTTTTGTGTGTATCATCAACATACGGTTCAGGAAGGGTTGTGGCACTTGGCGACAGTTCACCCGCGGACGACAGCACAGGAGCACCGGGTAATACACTGTACAATGGATGGGGCGAGGCGAACGGAAACCATACACGTCTCCATCTGAATGCAAGTTTATGGTTAGCGAAACTTACGGGCGTGACGGGGATAGAGGAAAACAATGTACCAGTGAAGTTTTCGCTTGAGCAGAACTATCCGAATCCTTTTAACCCATCTACATTACTTCGATTTCAGTTAGGAGTTGTGAGTGATGTGGTGCTGAAAGTTTACGATGTAAACGGACGCGAAGTGAAGACATTAATAAACGGACAGATGAATGCAGGAAATCACGAAGTGACGTTTGACGGTTCAAAGTTAGGGAGCGGGATATACTATGCAGTGCTGGATGCATCGGGGAATAAAGAAACGATAAAGATGATACTTGCAAAATAAAACGAGAGCACGAAGAAAGAAGAGAAGAGCGCACAAAGAATGATTAAGACTGATTATCACTGATTAAGAGAATTATTTAGGCTAAGAGCAGAATATTATTATTGAGGTTATTTTACCACAGAGCTCACAGAGCACACAGAGCTTTTTTAGGCTAAGAGCAGAATATTTTTATTGAGGTTATTTTACCACAGAGCGCACAGAGCACACAGAGCTTTTTTAGGCTAAGAACAGAGGATTTTTATTGAGGAGATTTTATCAAAGAGTACGCAGAGCTTTTTTAAGCTAAAAGCAGAGGATTTTGAAAGAGCCGGTTAGATGCCGGCTTTTTTGATGGGAAAAAACTAAATAACTGCTAAGCTAAGCCATCATCATCAACAAATACATTTCCGCTGTAACGATTTGGTATTGTTTCAGAAACATAATAAGTAATCTGAGAAAAATCAGTATCGGAGTATTCGTATTTATTTTTCAGTTCATTGAATTTAATCACAGCAACCATAGCGTGTTTTTTCTGAGCTACGTCGGCATTTTTTCTTGAAACATCATCATACCTTGAAATTACACGAATAAACTCATCCGAATGCTCTTCTTCTATCCTGTGAAATTTAAATGCAGAGTGAAATTCTTTTGTGTAACCACCAACAGGTACTTTTTCAAAAAGAAGAAAGATACACACATCATATGGCGGTTCGAGGGCTTTCGGGTTTGCCCTGTTCAGTTTGAAATCAAAACTAACCCTATAGTTATGAATTTCGAGATTTTTTACTTCCAGACCATTATCACTTTTAGGAGTAATACCGCATCCGGGTAAAAGCAAATTGTGCGTGATTAACTTTGAGTTTCTTTTAATGACTTTAGTGTTATCGTTCAGCCCTTCGGCATCAACGGCTTTCCAGAAAGCGCGAAGATAAGGATGTCTTCTGATTTCGTGGCTGAGTCTTTGAGTTCTCTTGAACCTTGTACGGTTATCTTTTGCAGCCTGAGTCTGATTTGCATTAATCTTATCAGGTTTTCTTGAGACGTAAGTTTCGCCATATCTTTTCCTTGCAACCAGAGTTCCAAACTTACCCCTAAGGAAACCTAACACACCGCCGTCAAAACGTGCCATAATTAAATGTTTATTTTCTGACAAAATACAAAAAAGGATTTTAGGTTTGAATGAAATAAAGCAGGATAAGGGAAATTAATTCCCGCATAAATGACTTGACAATGCTAAGAGATTTTAGTACATTTGTAATCATTCATAATCTGAGGTATCAGGATTCAATCTGAATTTGAACCGTAATAAACCTCTGATCAGACCGAAAAACAACACTTCAAAAAAAGAATAAGCAAAATGGCGCAGTGGTGGCGCACACGTGGCACAGTTTTGGCGCATAAATCAGCATTGAGAGAGCATAGAGCTATCTTTGAGCATGCTTGGAGCAGCCTGGAAACAGTCAGAAGAAGCACATCTTTTCACATAAATTTTCATTATTCGGAGCATAAGGTTTGTTCATTTATAAGACAATAATATAGTTTTGTAACTGATAATATTATATCGGGATTGAATGCCGGAAAAACAGATAACCCACCCCGCCGCAAGCACGGGGTATCGCTTAGCATTTAACGTTCAACCCCATCGGGGTTGGATTGTGTTTTCGTGTTCCACCGGCTCCGCCGGCGGTTATTCATATTTAACCCGCTTTGCGGGTAATTTAATAAAATATATGTACGCTGCAAGCAGCGAGGTATCGCTTAATGTTTAACGTTCAATCCCATCGGGGTTGGATTGTGTTTTC
>CAIUQV010000588.1 GCA_903901375.1 uncultured Ignavibacteriota bacterium | reverse complement strand
CTTCTTTTGCTTCGAGCTTAAATACAAGGAATGTGAAGCTGAGATGGACAACTGAAAGCGAGATTAATAATTACGGGTTTGAGGTACAGCGCTCGGTGATTGATAAAAATGATTACATCAAAGTTGGGTTTATTTACGGTAAAGGGACTACAAATAATATTACGAATTATGAGTTTAATGATTTGAAGTTAAATACGGGGAAATATCAGTACAGATTAAAACAGATTGACCATAACGGAAACTTTGAGTATTTTTACCTGAATGGTTTTGTGGAAGTGGGAGTGCCTGAAAAATTCAATATCAGCCAGAACTATCCGAATCCGTTCAATCCTGTTACAAAGATTGATTTCGATTTGCCGTTTGACAGTAAAGTGAATATTTCTCTTTACGATATAACAGGCAGGGAAGTAAGGTCTCTGATTAATGAGCAAAGGACTGCGGGGTATCATACGCTTCAGTTTAATGCTTCGGATTTGTCAAGCGGGATTTATTTCTACAGGATTATAACGAAGTCTTTTGCAAAGGACTTTGTGATGACGAAGAAGATGGCGGTAGTGAAATAAATTATCCGTTGAGAATAAAGAATGGCACACTAAAAGAGCGGATAAATTATGAAAGAGCATGATAGAGAAAGAGAGAATGGAACGCTGATGAACACTGATTTTGCGGATAAGCACGGATAAAGAGCTAGGTTTAATGCCCGCGGGAAAGAGAGGAAAGAGCTGTAAAGATGAGAGATTTTTACCACTGAACACAAAGAGGGCACAGAGAAAAGAAAATGGCAAGCTGATGAACACTGATTTTGAGGAGAATGGCGGATTGAGAAAAGATGAGGGTGTTAGAGCTGAAAAAGAGTAGATAGTGTTTCAGGGAGAGGCCGGATAAGGAAACGAATTCCGGCTTTTATTGTTTTAGAATATACGTGTTTTTTAGGGTTATATTATAAAAGGGGTTAAAAGACTCGGTGAGTCTTTTTGTTTTTAAAATAAATTACAGGGGAGTTATTTCTAAGGGTTCACTAAAATACATTTTTGTGATTGTGCTTTTCTGTGCATATTTTAATCTGTATGCTCAGAACGATGCATATTATAATACTATTAATACGGGTTCGGGAACTTTTGTTTCTGATTTAAAGACAAGAATCAGAAGTCCTTATACACGCATTTCATATTCAAATTTTGGACCGACAAACATAGAACAATATGCTTCTTATCTTATCAGCGGGACTACGCGAGGCGTGATTTGTGTCTATAGCGGCTGGGAATATCAGTACACAGGTACATTCGGCTGGACTGTAATGAGCCGTGAGCATACATGGTGTCAGAGCTGGATGCCAATTGGGGGTACCGGAACGGACCAGTATCAGGACCAGCATCATCTGTTTCCCCTTAATCAAAATTATGCAAATGGCGTGAGAAGCAATCATCCGCTTGGGATTGTGACAAACGTTACAAGTCAGTTTTATGACGGTAAATACGGTACAAATTCTGCCGGAAAAAATGTGTACGAACCAAGGCGGGTTCATAAAGGCGATGCTGCAAGAGCTTTGCTTTATATGTGCGTCAGGTATGATGATATTGGCGGATATACCTGGAATTTCAACTGGCTTAATGCATTCCTGCCTACAGTGAACGAAACCACACAGGATTTATCAATCCTGTTGCAATGGCATAAAGATGATCCACCTGATAAATGGGAGATTGAAAGAAATAATTACATCGAAAGTATTCAGAAAAACAGAAATCCTTTTATAGATCATCCGGAATATGTAAATTACATTAACTTTAATGATTTAACAAAATTAAGTCCGTCATATTCTGCCGAGCCGACTAATTATTTAACTAATCTTACTTCATCGGTAACATCAAACTCTGTAACTCTAAACTGGACTGATGCTGCAACAGGCACTCAGATGCCATCAGGGTATTTAATAGAAGCATACAGCCGGAATAATTATTTTATTCCTATTGATG
>CAIUQV010000587.1 GCA_903901375.1 uncultured Ignavibacteriota bacterium | reverse complement strand
GACACCTATATACCCAACACAATAAGCGAATGCACATTCTTTGAACCATCACTGGTCGGAAAAATAGGCGGTGAAAACGTAAAGTTTGTAACATCAGTAACATTCCCGACGCTAATAAGCGGAACTCCGTTATTTGGTTTCAACACATACACCGTTTCAATGGGCATACAGGGATCATTCTCATTTTAAAATATTTACTACCCGTCTTCGCCATACCCATCTCGAGAGTGGAATCTATTAAAATGTATGGAATAAAAACTGACATATAATCCCTAAAGGGATTAAAAGATATACTGAATCTTTGATATGTATATTTTAAGGGAAAAATAACCCTCGGATATTACTATTGTTTTTGCAATAAATTTGAAACAGCATAAAGCGGATAAACCTTAACATTATTGTAAGTTGAAAAATTTTCCGTTGAAAACCTGATACCATAATCTCTTTTCTTCTCATTCAGGAATATGAACAGACTTTTCATAGAACCCTTTTTAGATGATTTAACTTCTACAGGGATGATGTTCTCTTTTAATTGCAGCAAATAATCTACTTCAGCGCTGCTGTTGGGAGTTTCTCTTTGCCAGTAATACAATTCATGTTTCTCATAACACGAAGACGATTTTAAAATTTCAAGCCCTGTAAACAGTTCGGCAATTGCGCCTTTGTTAATTAAGTCAAAATCATTTTCAAATAATATATTTTTAATATCAAGCCCAAGAAGTCTCTGAAAGATTCCCGTATCAAAAATAAGCAACTTTCTCTTTTTACTATCCGCTTCTGCACCCAATGGAATTCCATTCCCGGAACTATGAGTTACAGATATAATAAGACCAGACATCAACAGAAGTTCGATTGCCTCTTTAATCTGTTTGTGATTAGCATGTGTATCAGCTTTCTTATAAACAAATTTATTTCCCATTTGACCACAAACAGATTCGAAAATTTCTGAAATACGAAGAGCAGGAACTCTTCTTTTATATTTTGAGAAATCAGATTTTAAGGAAAGAATTAAATCATCCAGACTTTTCTGGCATTCTCGAACATCTTTATTATTAACAAAATTAGCTATGACTTCGGGCATTCCGCCTAAAACCATAAACTTTTTTAAAAGCGAAATCAGTTTGTCATGCAGCAAATCCGTTAACGGGTTTTGCAGAGCAGCATTATTCTTTATCTCTAGAAGCTGTGCATCTCCTGTGGCAGTCAGAAACTCATCAAACGATAAAGGGTAAATAAACATCGTCCTGATTCTTCCAACACCAAAAGCCGGAAGTTCACTTAAAGCAAAATCCAGCAGAGAGCCTGCCGCAATTATGTGCAGCTCAGGATATTTCTCGTAGAAAAATCTTAATGAAGAAATTGCACGAATACATGATTGAATCTCATCGAAGAAAACGAGTGTTTCGCCCGGGATAATCGGTGTATCATAGTAGATTGAAAGATTATGACATATTTCTTTAGGTGATAAATTTCCATCGAACAGCTTACGAACGTCATCTCTTTCTTCAAAATTGACTTCAACATAATACCTGAAGTTCTTAGCAAATTCTCTAACCGAAGTAGATTTCCCTACTTGCCTTGCCCCTCGTAATAGCAAAGGTTTTCTGGGAGTATCATTTTTCCAGTT
>CAIUQV010000586.1 GCA_903901375.1 uncultured Ignavibacteriota bacterium | reverse complement strand
CCGCCAACACTCGATGAGATAAAATTGACTTTCAGGTATGCACTTGACGAAATTCTCATTAAGTACATGGCTGTTCCGCTTATGCATTTCAACTATCTTGAAAATAAAGAATTCGAAGCTCACGGCGTAAAGATTATGCCGATTGAAGTTATGCACGGTAAGATAAAAATATTCGGGTACAGAATAGGAAACTTTGCTTACATAACCGATGCAAGTTTTATCCCCGATGCCGAGATGGAAAAACTTCAGGGACTCGACGTGCTTATACTTAACTCTTTAAGGCATTCTCCGCATCCGACACACTTCAGTCTGAAGGAAGCAACTGATATTGCTTTACAGCTGAAACCAAAACAGACTTATTTTACGCACATTACACACGATTTAAACAACGACGAAACAAATGCATTGCTGCCTGAAAATATTCAGCTTGCATACGACGGACTCGAATTTATAATTGATTAAGAAAATGAAAAATACACTATACAAAGCACTTCACGAAAGCAGTTCTATTCTTAAAGAATATTTCCAGAAAGATTTTTTAATAGAAAGTAAAGATATCGTTTCAAACCTTGTTACTGAAGTAGATAAACGTTCCGAAGCAAAGATAATAGAAATCATAAGAAATGAATTTCCTGACCATAACATACTTTCAGAAGAAATAGGTGCACTGAATGCAGCGTCAGACGTGAAATGGATAATCGACCCTATTGACGGAACTATTAATTATGCACACGGTATACCTATCTGCTGTATATCAATAGGTGTTGAAGTAGCAGGGGAAATAGTAATGGGAGGTATTTACAATCCTTTCGGAAATGAACTTTTCTTTGCCGAAAAAGGCAATGGTGCTTTCCTTAATGAAAAGAAAATCCAAGTATCTGGTGAATCTTCTCTCGCAAAATCATTGCTCGTTACCGGCTTCCCATACAATACAAGCACAAATCCGAATAAACCCGCAGAAGTCTTTACTGCAATCGTGAATAAAGATATCCCTGTCAGAAGACTTGGTTCTGCTGCACTCGATATTTGCTGGACAGCATGCGGCAGGTTTGATGGTTTCTGGGAATACAATCTGAACGCGTGGGATGTTGCTGCAGGCTATATTATATTGACAGAGGCAGGCGGAATCGTAACAGACTTCAACGGCGGTAAATATTCAGTTTATAATAAGGAAATACTCGCATCAAACGGTAAGATACATAATGATATACTTGAAGTTATTAAATCAGTGAAATAGTATAATAGGATTCATTCTTATACCTTCCTAATAAGCATTTTATAAATGCTATAATCAGCATAATACTTAGGTTTGAGCAAGTTATTTGGGAATTGATACTAAGATAATACTTATTATGTTGTATTTATGGTGGATTAGAAATGTATTAGTAGTGTATTAGTACTGTATTGAGTAATTGTAAGAAGCTGTAATAACAACATTTGAGTGTTTTCATTTTCTTGTAATGAAAACCGATGATTTTTGGCTCATCTGATATGTATGATAGATTATACATTGTATAATTAAACAAGTGGTTGCCGGAAAAAGTTCCCGATTTTTGTAATATTATTAAATAGAACGCCGATTTACACAGATTGAGCGGATAATCACGGATAAAAACATTTAAAGTTAAAGATTTTAATATAGGGCAGGTTGGTAAACCTGCCCTATAATAGATTTAATAAGTTTACTTCAGCAAAACTAATTTCTTCACTGCCATAAAATCATTTCCTTCGTTCACGAGTATCCTTGCGAAGTAAACACCGCTTGCAAGGTTTGAGCCATTGAACTCGGTTATGTATTTTCCTGCTGTGCGGAATTCGTTGTTCACGAGTGTTTTTATTTCTCTTCCGAGTATATCATAAATAACAAGTTT
>CAIUQV010000585.1 GCA_903901375.1 uncultured Ignavibacteriota bacterium | reverse complement strand
GGGTCGGGGAAGTTCCCGCATCTGCCTGAGCCGCTTCCGCATAATTTAAAACTGCTGTCTGCCGGAGTGCGTAAACACAAGGCGGACATTGGACTGGCAATTGATCCAGATGGCGACAGACTAGTTTTGATTTGCGAAGACGGAAAACCTTTTATAGAAGAGAATACAATCGTAACAGTTGTGAGGAATGTTTTAAAACATTCAAAGAAGAAGAACAATGTGTGCGTGAATATGTCAACAACGCGTGCAGTGGAAGACGTGGCGAATGATTTCAAAGGAAAAGTATCACGGACGCCTGTCGGCGAGATAAACGTTGTGAACGAAATGAAACGTGTGAAGGCGATTGTCGGCGGCGAAGGAAGCGGCGGAGTGATTGTGCCGAAGGTTCATTACGGACGCGATGCCAGTGTGGGCGTAGCTTTGGTGCTGAACGAACTTGCTGACTTTAAAGGAAAAGTTTCGGAATACAAAATGACAATTCCGCAGTATCACATAGAAAAAGCAAAGATAGAAACTAAAGGCGACCCTTCATCGCTTTTGAAAAGAATAGAAAAAGAATACAGGAAGAAGGACTGCAAGGTGTCAACGCTGGACGGCGTGAAGCTTGACTTTGCTGAGTACTGGATTCATTTGCGCAAATCGAACACTGAACCGATTATAAGAATCATTACCGAAGCTAAGAGCAAGAAAGAAGCAGTAAGGATACAAACAGAGTTTTTAAAAGGACTGAAGTATTAAATGTCTGACATACTTTCAATAAGAAACTTACGAACTTATTTTCACACTGATGATGGTGTTGCGAAGGCGGTTGACGGTGTAAGCTTTGATTTGAAAGAAGGCGAAACGCTTGGCATAGTGGGCGAGTCGGGCTGCGGCAAGAGTGTAACGGCGCTTTCAATATTAAAGCTGCTGCCTGAAGGAGTGGGTGTGATAGAAGGCGGCGAGATAATTTTTGAAGGGCGCGATATCGTGAAAGCATCGGACAAGGAAATCAGGAGCATTCGCGGGAATAAAATAAGCATGATATTTCAGGAGCCGATGACGTCGCTGAATCCTGCTTACTCATGCGGTAATCAGATTGTCGAAGTGTTGAAGACACATCGCGACATTTCAAACGCTGATGCAAAAACAAAAGCGATAGAAATATTAAAGAGCGTAGGAATACCTTCACCCGAACAAAGGTTTAAGGAATACCCGCATCAGTTATCAGGCGGGCTGCGGCAAAGAGTGATGATTGCGATAGCGCTTGCCTGCGAGCCGAAGATACTGATTGCAGACGAGCCGACAACTGCACTGGACGTGACAGTTCAGGCACAGATACTTGAGCTGATAAAAACACTGCAAACGAAGCTGAAGATGAGTGTGGTATTAATTACGCATGACCTCGGAGTAGTTGCAGAGACGTGCGACAGAGTGATAGTGATGTATGCTTCAAAGATTGTTGAAGAAGGTCTTGCTGCAGAAGTATTCAACGAACCCAAACATCCTTACACACTTGCTTTAATGGAATCCATTCCAAAGATAAATGAGAAAAGAGAAAGACTTGCAACAATAGAAGGTTCGGTTCCGTCACCGCTGGAATACAATGCGGGCTGTCACTTTGCAAACAGATGCAGGTTTGCTGATGAGAAATGTTTCAGCGAAGAACCTGTGCCTGTAAAACTTTCAGAGACGCATACTGCGTCTTGTTTTAAAATAAAAGAACCAACATTATGATATTATTAAAGAATATATCAAACCTTGTTACCTGTGCAAATCCGGAAGGCAAAGCCAAACGCGGAAAGACACAGGGGGATATTTATATGGTTGAAAAGGGTTATGTACTTTTCACTGATAAAATACTGTACTCAGGAAACGCTTCCGGATTAAAGAGTTATCTAAAGAATAATAAGGTAAAGAATTTCAAAGAGATAGACTGTGCCGGAAAGACTGTAATGCCTGGGTTTGTTGATTCTCACACACATCTGGTTTTTGCAGGTTCGAGAGCGAACGAATATGAAATGAAGATTGAGGGCAGGTCATACGAAGAGATTGCAAAGGCAGGCGGAGGAATAGCTTCGACAGTAAAAGCCGTGCGCAAGGCATCAAAGATTGAACTTAAGAAAATATCAGAGAAGCGGTTGTATAACTTTATAAGGCACGGCACGACAACCCTGGAGGCGAAGTCAGGATACGGACTTGACACTAAAACGGAAATTAAAATGCTTGAAGTGATAAATGAGCTAAGCAGTGAGAATAAGTATGGCGCTGATATATTGCCGACATTTCTCGGAGCACATTCTATTCCTACAGGAATTAGTAAGAAGGATTATGTGGATTTAATATGTTATGAAATGTTACCTCAGGTCGCAAAAAGAAAAATTGCTAAATTCATAGATATTTTTTGTGAAAAAGGGTATTTTGATAAAGGAGAAACTGAAAGAATTCTTTCAGCGGGAGTAAGCTATGGATTAATTCCAAAAATCCATACAGATCAGTTTAATTCTGTGGGGGGCGTGGAAGTTGCGAGAAAAGTACGGGCAATTTCTGCTGACCACCTCGAAGTACTTAATGCAAAGGGCATAAGGACTTTAAAAGGAACTGACATCATAGCTACACTATTACCCGGATGTTCATATTTTCTGAATATGGTCTATCCGCCCGC
>CAIUQV010000584.1 GCA_903901375.1 uncultured Ignavibacteriota bacterium | reverse complement strand
GTACCGAAATTTGTGAAAAGTTGTTTTACTTCATCTTCGGTTGATTCTCTGGCGATGTTACCAACATAAATTTTCATTTATATGATTCTCCCGTCCGGGTGGACATTTGCAGAAATTTCTGCTTAAGTTAATTAAAATTGTTTGTGATAAACAATTGTTATTGTAATGTAATTAATTATAATTCTCTTCTCTGATTATAAATGGGTAGTATAAATCTTATACTAATTTCTTAATAAGTTAAGAAAATTAATTTATAATATCAATTAAAAACTTGGGTTAGTGAATTATTTCTTGATAATATCTTTCCTCGCCGGACCGGTTGAAATATACTTTATTTTCACACCAGTATAATTCTCTATAAATTCAACATAGTGCCTGAATTTCGGAGGTTAATTATCATACGTAGATGTATTACTGAAAGACGTATTCCATCCCTTAAATGTTCTGTATACTGGTTTCACTTTCTGAAGTACGAAAGGATTTGATGGAAACGTATTTATTATTTTATTGTCTAATTCGTATTCGGTACACAGTTTAATTTCTTTAAACGTATCCAGTACATCAGATTTAGTTAAAGCAATTTCAGTAACTCCGTTTATTATTACCGCATACTTCAAGGCTACAAGGTCAAGCCAGCCGCACCTTCTTGGTCTTCCTGTTGTAGCTCCAAACTCAACACCAATCCTTGCAATCTCTTTTCCTGTCTCATCAAAAAGCTCAGTAGGGAATGGACCTTCACCAACTCTGGTTGTGTAAGCTTTTACTATTCCGATTACTCCGTTGATTACAGTTGGTGGAATACCTGTCCCTGTGCAAGCACCGCCGCTTGTAGGACTGGATGATGTAATATAAGGGTACGTCCCAAAATCTACATCAAGCAAGGCACCTTGAGCACCCTCCAGGAGAATATTCTTGCCCTCGGAGATAAATTTGTTCAGAAGATAATGAGTCTGTTCGAAATAACTGCTGATTCTGCTGTATTGAGTTTTTAGTTCATCAAACAAATCTGTGCTGTTCAGATATTTAAGTTCATCAGATTCAGGGAAAATCGAAATAAGGTAACCCAGATTCTTTTTAATCTTATCCTTAAGCACTGATTCATCATCAAAATCTGAAAACTTTATTCCACGCCTTGCATATTTATCAAAATAAGTAGGCCCGATACCTTTTTTAGTCGTACCTATCTTATCATTCTTGCTTTCGTTTATTGCATCAATAATTTTATGGTATGGTAATATAATGTGAGCATCTTTACTTATAAATAACCTGTCTGTCAAATCTATTCCATCCTTGTTCAGTAATTCTATTTCATCAATCAGTGCCTTTGGGTCTATAACTGTACCGTTACCAATTACGCAGATTATATTATTTGTGAAAATACCAGAAGGAATTAGATGCAGTACTGTTTTCTTTCCATCTATGATTATAGTATGTCCTGCATTTGCGCCTCCCTGATATCTTACTACCACATCATAGTCTTTACTAAGCATATCAACAATCTTTCCCTTGCCTTCGTCACCCCATTGTAATCCTGCTAATACATGTATTTTATTGTTCATAATACGTATAAATTAAAATGCCATTCAGTTAATAACTGAATGGCATCGTAAATTTTTAATAATAATAACTATTTATTGATTTCAAAAACTAAATCAAGTTTTGTGATTTTAAAAATACTTAAAATTCTATCATTTATGTTAAGCAACTTTAGCGTTCCGCTGTTCACCTTTATCTTATTCAGTATTCCGATTAAAATACCAAGACCTGCACTGTTAATTGAATTCAATTCAGTAAGGTCGAAAGCAATGTGTCTGTTTCCGCTGGTAAGCTCTGATTCGATAGCTTGCTTCAGGTCATTGCTGTTTGCCAGACCGAGATCGTCGTCTTTTATGGCAATTAACTTATATTCCTGATTATCAATTAACATTTTAGAATTTCTTTTTAATTCTTTGATAATTTAACTCTGCTCTTGCCTTTATTAATAATGTGATGTGTCCAGTCTACAACTATAGAACTCGAAACGAAGACCGATGAATATGTACCTGTTATAACACCAACCGCAAACGTAAACGCAAATGCTCTTAATACTTCACCGCCGAATATAAACAACACAAGTACGGTTAAAAATACTGTACCCGATGTTATAATGGTTCTGCTTAAAGTTGTGTTAACGGATTTATTCATAACACTTTCAATATCTTCATTCTTGAATAACTTTATGTTTTCACGAATTCTGTCAAATATAATAACCGTGTCGTTAACGGAAAATCCGATTAAAGTCAGGAATGCTGCGAGCATTTGCTGGTTAAATTCCAGTTGAAGCATTGGAAACAATGCATCAAATATTGCAACGGCAGATATTGTAATTAATACGTCGTGAAAAAGTCCGATAACAGCACCAACTGCATAAACGAACTGGAATCTTAATGCAAGATAGATTAAAATACCAAGTAATGAAAATACTATCGCATAAATTGCATTTGTTCTTAATTCTTTTCCGATTTTTGGACCAACTTTGTCTGTCCTCATAACCTGAAAATCTTTTCCGGGAATGTTTTCTTTGATGCCTGACTGTATTTTATCTGCTACTGTCTGGCCTTCTCCCTGTAAAGGTGTTCTTAAAAGATAATCAGCTTCTGATCCCATCGATTTAATTTCCATACCTGCAAATCCTGCTTTATCCATCGCATTTCTTATAACACTCACTTCTATGGGTGAATTAAACCTGACCTGCATTTCTGTTCCACCCTGGAAGTCAATTCCAAGAGGTATGCCTTTCAGGAATAAAACAACTAATCCAACAATGATGAATATAGTTGATACTGCATAGAATTTTTTCCTTTTCCCAAGAAAATCTATATCTGTATGTTTAAAAAGTCTCATTTCAAATATTTAATAATTTTTTAATTCTTTAAATTGATTAACCTATTGTAACATGTTTACCTTTTTCAATCAGCATATCAAAAATAAAATGTGTGATTACGATAGCAGTAAACAGGTTAGCTGCCAGACCAAACAGCAGCGTTAAAGCAAATCCCTGTATCGGACCTGAACCAAACTGGTAAAGTATGATACCCGTTATAATGCTCGTAACGTGTGAGTCAATAATAGCTGAAAATGCTTTCTTGTAACCTATATCAACACTCGTTCTGAATGGTTTTCCCGAACCCATTTCCTCACGGATTCTTTCAAAGATAAGAACGTTCGTATCAACTGCCATACCTAATGTAAGTACAAGACCTGCTATACCAGGTAATGTTAATGTGGCTTTAAAAGAAGCCATAATACCTACTACAAATAACACGTTGATTATTAAAGCAAGGTCTGCAATAGAGCCGCCTGTTCTGTAATAAACTATCATAAATAATGCTACGAGTAACAGTGCAACTAATGATGATGTGATACCTTTTCTGATTGAGTCTTCTCCAAGTGATGGTCCTATTGATCTTTCTTCTGCAATCTTCAGAGGAGCTG
>CAIUQV010000583.1 GCA_903901375.1 uncultured Ignavibacteriota bacterium | reverse complement strand
GGGACAGGACGGACACGACCGCGGAGCAAAAGTGGTTGCGACTGCTTATGCTGATATGGGATTCGATGTTGATATGGGTCCCCTATTTCAGACACCCGAGGAAACAGCGCGTCAGGCAGTAGAAAACGACGTCCATATTATCGGAATGAGTTCTCTTGCTGCAGGGCACAAAACATTGTTACCTCAGCTAATGGAAGAGCTGAAGAAGTTAGGACGTGAAGATATTATCGTGATAGTGGGCGGTGTGATACCTGCACAGGATTACGACTTCCTTTACAAACACGGTGCGACGGCAATCTTTGGACCCGGCACTAAAATACCTGAAGCTGCTATCACTATAATGGAAGAAGTGAACAAGAGATTTTAAGTTTATAAATATACCTTCCTGATCCCTGCTTGGAACGTTCAGGGAGAGATTGGAAAGGAAGGGAAATAAATGGGTTAATTAAGTACTGGTAAAACTTCAATATTAGATATTGATAATTACCTAAGCTGAAAAACAAAAATATATTTTTAATATTAGCAAACAAGATTATGTTTAATTACAATATATATAAAACGGGGTATACCAAAAAGAGAGAATTCCCTGAATGGGAATGCCCTTTATGTAATAAAGGGGTATTAAAATATTATGAACCAAGTTTTACAGTCCTGAAATCGGTTGACTCTGTATTGAATAGTACGAACGAATTCTGGAGTCCAATGTATGATAAAAACTCTTTTGCAGTTTTACTTATATGTACTGATTCAAATTGCAGACATACTGTTTTATGTACAGGAATAATTGAATTTAATGATACAATATACAAAGATGATGAAACTGATAATTTTTATACTGAAATAGAGGAAGTTCTGAAACCCAGATATTTCAATCCTTCATTAAATTTTTTCCCTATTATTAAAAAAATCCCTCATATTATAAAGAATGATATTCTGTTATTATTTAATCTTTTTTGGCATGATACAAACTCATGTGCAAATAAAATTCAGACTATCATTAATTTAATATTAGACAAACTTAATATACCAAGTACATACTCTGAAAATGGAATAACTTATAAATGCAATTTAAGCAAAAGACTAGAATTCTTAAAAGAAGTTAATAATGAAATGACTGAATTGATATTATCAAATTATTGGATTTTAAAAGATAGTAGATATAATTTGAATATTTCTAGGTCTGATTTGTTTAATGCTATTTTACACTTAGAAAAAATAATAAATATGGCAATCTCATCATTCCCAGATTTCAAAGATGAATTAAACTTTTAGCTTTTTTCTCCATCGCAAACTCGCCAGCATTCTTTAGATAGGGTTTAGGAAGGTAGTTGAGAACAAGGTTAATATAATAGTAATAAGTTCCCTCTCCACAGGGCAAAAGACTATTCTTGCAACTCATTGCAGATTTGAAAATACTAGGACGTGAAGACATCATTGTAATTGTTTGAGGAGTTATCTCGGCTCAGGATTATGACTACCTTTTTAAAAACTGTGCAACGGCAATTTTCGGCCAGGAACAAAGATACTCGAATTTGCAATAACTATTATGGAAGAAGTTAACAAAAGGTTTTAGTTTTATAAATATGCCTTCCTTAAAAGAGCTTGGAAAAGAGTAAAATAAAATTTGATTTACCTGCCTCATCAGAGAAAGCAATAGTATTTGCCTTTAAGAAATTACTTAAATTCGATTTGTAAGCTCTGACTTGAATTAATGGGTTTATGGAAGAGCCTGCTTTTACTTCATGATTATCAATAGTCCAATTTTCCATTTCATTGAAAAGCAGATTCCCTATGTAATCTTTGAAGTCAACAACTATGTTTGCATTATTTTTAAGACCCAAGGGATCTATCTCTCTAAGACAATAACCATTTGTTAGGATTTAATTCCCTATTAATACAACCATTTCTTTATTAGAATAATATTTGTTTTTAATAATTACTCAAACTCACAATTTTGTTCTCTTTCGTGAGTTGTAGTGAAATCTTTTTGAAGTTTTATATAAACATTTATTTTTAAATAATACAAAAATATTTTAATTATGATTATAATGTGCACAATAACTCAACCATGCTAATCCCAGCAGCCACACCATTGAAATACTAATTCATACTTCTTACATTTTGGACAATAATACTTTACCGAATACAATTTATATTCCTTATCATGAGTTCCATCAGAAATATTGCATTTATCTTTACTGAATGATTTATCGAATAATTCATCTGAATCATAGAATATATATCCTTCTTTTTCATACTCATTTCTTTTAACAATATCTTTCATTAAAATATCGGTCTTTTCTGGGTTTAACACAGGATACTTACAATAATAATCCCGACGACGGGCATACCACTGTCCTCCTCCGAAGCAAAGTTCATCTTTGTGATAATTACAGTTCAAACATTCGGCATTCATAACATCACTCATTTTGATAATTTAATTATAATAAATGCAAGTTAATTTTTAGTTTCAGTTGATTTATCAGTTTCAACCTGCTGGCCCGATTCCGGGTCAGGTTTAGCTGATTTTGAAGCACTTGCACAACTTGTCATTACAAACCCAATAATCATTAGTGAAATCGCAAATAGTATTTTAAAACTGAGTTTAATCATAAATGTTGCATATTCTATCATAAATTAATTGTAAGGGAGGAGAAAAACAATTATAGAATTTATCTTATAAATGGTAATTTATATCAAGTTTCTGATTGCATTTAATAATGAGTCCATATTTTAAATCAGCAATATTGCATGATTAATATTAAGTTCCTGCAAGTATATTTGAACCTGCGCCGGATATAGCGGCAACGAGGTTGAAGCGACAGTACAACCTTAGTGAAACTAAGTTATCTGCGACTTTGAAGGCATGTTGAAGGCGTTTTAAAGGCATAGTGAAGGCATAGGACAAATATACATCTGTTTTTACAGGAGTATATATGATAATTCTTTTTTGTAAAGGTTTTGAAAATCTGAAAATGTGACAGACATACAATCCTGCATTATTTACACATATTGATGTATTTAGAACAAATTTATTTGTAAAAGCAAATACGAAAAGAGCGGAACTAATCAATCTTTCAGAAAAAAGAAGAAGTGTTGG
>CAIUQV010000582.1 GCA_903901375.1 uncultured Ignavibacteriota bacterium | reverse complement strand
TAAAACAACAAACAATGGCTGAAGTATTTAAATCAGTGATCGGTCGTCTGACCGGTGCACTGGGAAATATGGTATTTCGTAACAGGGCTGATACTACCTTTATTACGATGAGACCAAAATCGTTTACTTCGGGTAATGACCAAGCAGCAAAAGACAGAAGAGCAAGGTTTGGTCTGACCGGAATGTTTGCCACAGCTGTGAATCAGGATTCAAATCTCAAAGCTTTCTGGGATTTATCGACTCCTGCCAATATGACGGCTGCAAATGGTATTTTTAAGGCAAACTATAAGCATATTACACCCGATGATGTTACTGACCTTGTGAAGATGACTCCTGGAATTAGTGTCAGGGCTGATGACACTTCGTCAAGTATGACTAACGTTCTCGTTAGCGCTACTATCGCAGCTCTCGGGACTGATCAGAAGATTGATTTGCTCGTTGAGACAAAGATTCAGATGGTAGCAATTATTTATTGCAAAGACCCTGTTGTAATAGATGAGGCTAAAAATCATTTCATCTGCATCAAGTCGGCAAAGATGGACCTGAGCCTTACGAACCCCATCGCGTTCACTATTCCGCTGATGAAGGATGAGACTCAGTATTACGATGCTTATACTTCGCAAAAGTGTTTCTATACTTTTGTGACGATGGACGATGCTGGCGTTCCTTATCATTACACAAATACTCTGATTATTCCGTAGAGTGAAATGTGTTTCTTTTGCGGGGGCAGAAATGCCCCCGCATGTTTAAAATTGTAGTTCCGTCATTCTTGACGGAAACAAAAGAAAATTCTGTAGTTCCGTCAGCGCGTTCTTAGCGTCCCGATTTATCGGGGCTGTAATACAAAAACGATATTATTCTGTGTGTTTCAAACACGAATGTTTGAACTACATAATAATTTTTTAAAACAACCTTAAAACCTAATTATGATTATTAAAAAATCGGATATTCCGCAATTGCTGATGAATAATGTCACGGGCAAAATCGGCGGCGTTGTTTTTAGCAAAAGGTACGGCAAGACTGTAATTTCTGCCTTACCGGCAAATTATAAAAAATCGAACAGTGAAAGAGCTGTGAATAACAGGAAAAGGTTTGCAGTGATTTCAAATATTGCTACTGCATTAAACAATGTGCCTGAATTTAAAGAACTCTGGAAAGGTATTGCGAAAAACAAGATGTCGTCTCAGAATGCTGCTGCCAAATATATTGCAAGACAGGTTGGTAAGGACGGCAATACTGAAATAACTTCTATTTTCCCCGCAGACTTTTCTTTACTTGATTGCAGCTTAGTAGAAAAAAACAAATCAGGTTTCAGCGTTAATGTTGATTTTACACAGGCAATAGAGTATTTTACTTCAAAAAATGCAGCAGGAAAAGCAAGCTCCCCCGGGAATAAAAACAATTCGTGTGCTTCGGATAATTTAAAGTTTGTAAAAATCGCTGCATTGTTCATAATGAGGAATTCTGATTTTTATACTGACAGGTATAAAGTGATTTCCTCTGAATTCCTCGAAGTTGATGGTTCAAAGAATGGGATGATTATAGAAATAAATTTGTATGGCTCAGATTCGCAAATGCTGAGTGTTTATAGCAATATTGACGTTAAATATGTCGCTATGCTGTATAATTCGGATAAATCTTTACTCCACGTTTCCGGCACCCATTCCATAAAAGATTACTGAAACCTTCAGACAATAATTACTTAATGAGCCTTCATACCACACTGAGGGCTCATTAACAATTTTATAAAACAGATACTGGATGGACTTTATTAAAAATTGAAGAAAGTTGATACATGTCATTTCCTGAATTACACCAACTATACATTCAATTTCATAATATGCATGTATTTTTCTCTTTCATAATATCTCATTCTTTAATACATTTTACTTTATCGAACAACCGGAATATCATTCCGGTGTTCATAGTCTTATGGGTCCGGTTATGGTTTAGAGGGTTAATATTATTTATAATTGGGTAGTCACGTAATTGTATTTTGCATTTACGAATGATTATTAAATTATATTATCATATTATGAAAAACTCTGGTTCGTTGTATTTGAAATCTGTTCTGCTTGT
>CAIUQV010000581.1 GCA_903901375.1 uncultured Ignavibacteriota bacterium | reverse complement strand
GTCTGAATTCTCAAAGAAAATAGTATATCTATATTATTCACCTGACAGTGGAAAGTTTTCTAAAACAATAAACGGAATTGATACTTGTTTTCTGGAGTCCGGTTTAAATCATAATTCACTTAAAGAAATTAACAGTATAGTTTTTATTGGTAATATTAAGAAGGAAGAGAAAGGTTTTGGTTTGCTTTTTGAATCACTTTCAAAATGCAATTTAAATTGGAAGTTGTACGTCATTGATTCTATTAATAATCATCAATTAATCAGCAGTGATTATAGTGATAAGATTATAATGGTTGATAAAATGCCTCCGATAAAAATGGCTGAGTTTCTGAAGAACAAAAAAGTTATCGTTTCTCCGGGCAAGTACGACACATTTAACATTTCGGTAGTTGAGGCAGTTTCCTGTGGTATGTACCCGATATTAACAAAACAAACAGGTGTAAGCGAAATTATCAGGGACTTTGTATCGGCATCGATTACAGATTACGGGGACAGCAAAACTCTTATAAAGTGTATAAGTGATGTGTTAAACGATAAATTAGATTTCGAATTATTTGGAGATTTAAGATTGTTTTCCTGGAAAAAAGTTTTAATGAACTATTATATGCCATATTATGAGCAATAGGGGTGGAATTTCAATATTAATGCCGGTAAAAAATGCCGGAAAGTACATTAATAAATCCATCGAAAGTGTTCTTAATCAGACATACAGGGATTTTGAGCTTATAATACTTGATGATTCCGATGACGAAACAACGGAAATTATTAATTCGTATTCTGATCAAAGAATAAAATACATTCATTATTCGGGGAATATTTCTCACAAATTAAATTACGGAATTCAAAAAGCACAGTTTGATTATATCTGCAGGATGGACGGAGATGACATCATTGATTCTAAAAAGCTTGAAAGACAGATAAATTTTTTAAAAGATAATCCCGAAACCGATATTGTAGGAACCAACTATATATGTATCAATGAATCTGGCGATAAGTTATACGAGAAAAAGATGCCCGAATATCACATTGAGATTGCGTTTATGATGCCCGTTATTACTTCAGTTCTGCATTCAACAATTATGTTAAAGAAGTCTAAGTTAATGAATTTAAATCCTTATGATGAAAATCTGTATTATGCTGAAGACTTGGATTTGTTTTTGAAGTTAATAAACAGTATTAAATTTTATAATTTACAAGAGCCATTATACTATTACAGAATATTTAAAGACAGATCAAATAGCCATTACAATAAGATATCATATTTACTGGGTTTAAAATATCTTAAGAAAAAACTAAACACAAACAAAAACACCGCCGAAACAATATTCCAAATCGGGTTACTGGAGTATTACAGGAATGATATACAGAAAGCGAGGCAAATGTTTTTTAAATTGCTGTTTAGTCCTGAAATAAAAAAGTTAAAACTGTTTAGGTATCTGCTCCCTACACTACTTGGTAATTTTATAATTAAGTCATTAAGACATAAAGGATTTCTGCGAAAAGCCAATTCTCTCATTATTAGGTATTTTAATTATGACACATATTATATAAAGTTAAAATGAAGAGGTTCCTTAAGAATATTATTGCAGTGACTTATTATAAATTTGTAAAGTTCATATTTTTAAGAAGTACTAAAGAGCTATCAGAAAAGAATCTGATGTTCATACAAACGGATAAAATAGGTGATATTATCATATCTTCAGGGATTTTAGAAGATAACTGCATATTTTCCGATTATGACAATGTTTATTTATTGATAAAAAGTAAATATTCAAAACTGTTAGAAAATTATGAAGGGAAAGTTAAAATAATATTATTTGACCATAAGCAATTTGTGTCGTCGGTTTTCTACAATTTTGCGTTTGTTAAGTATTTGAATAAACTGTTTATTTCTGAAGTTTACAATATAAGTCAGGCACGTGGTCAGATAAATGAAATATTGACTCATATTACAGGGGCTCGTGTAAAACACGTGACAAATAATTCTGCGACCTATTTAGGCGAGAGGTACCTCAATTACTGGAATAAGAAATATACATCTTTACTATTTTGGAATATCGAAAATGAATATGAAAAAATAAGCCGGCTGCTTTATAAGTTTAGCAATCACAACTGTGAAACCACATCAGAAAAAAGTTTTTTTGCTCATAAAAAGTTAAATATACGCAATGAAAGTCCATATATTATAGTAAGTCCTTATTCGTCTGAAATTGTGAAAAACTGGGATATTGAAAATTACAAAGCAATAATTGAAAGATTAATTCTTTCTGCAAATATATATGTTTTATGTTCACCCGGCGAGAAGAAATCGGCATTAAATGACTTTCAGGATTTTCTAAGCAACCCTAAGTTTAAAATATCAACCGTAAATCTCTCCGAGGTTGCCAATATTATTTTGAATTCGGTTTTATTTATCGGCAACGATTCTGGATTGACACATCTGGCATTGAAACTAAATATAAAAACGATTGCAATAATAGGGGGAGGTACATTTGGCAGGTATTTTCCTGTTCCCGGCAAAGAAGCAACAGCAAAATATTTTTATAATGAGTTAGATTGTTTTAAATGTAATTGGGTTTGTAAATATGAAAAACCGGTTTGTCTTAGCAATGTAAAAGTAAATGAAGTTCTAAATTACATATCGAATAACAAAATATTATGATAAGGCTTGAAAGTAAATTTCTTCAGTTTGCTTTATAATATTATCGGGAGAGTATATTTCTCTTATAGTGCCATAAAGGTTTTGGGCACATTTAACCGCCAAATCTTCATTGTTTAAAAATAATTTGATTTTCTCTGATAAATCAGTTTCGTTGTTATCTTCAAATTTTAAGCCGTTAATTTTATCAATTATTAATTCACCAATTCCATCAATATCAGAGCCAATGAATGGTTTTTTATGAATTCCGGATTCGAGCATAAAATGAGGGAACGGATCAATTCTTGACGGCAGTACACAAATCGCTGATTTGGAAAATAATTCAGACAGGTCGTATCTTGGCTCAAAAATTTCCAAATCAACATTATTTATTCTTGCATAATCCTCATATAACATTTTTTCTTTCCCCTGGCCGACAAGTATTATTTTCAGATTTTCTTCGGGGATTTTGGTAACAGCCTTAAGCAGCACAATATAATTCTTTTCGGGATGAAACCGACCTGCAGAAAATATTATTCTTTTCTCTTGCTTGTTTTTCCTAAAGTTAATTGTGTTCACATCTTCAATAAAATGCGGGATGACAGTTATGTAATCGGGATTAACGGAAAAAACATTAATTAGATTATTTTTTACTGACTGACTAACGGCAATAATATGTTTCGATTTATATTCAATTCCATATTTACGTTTCAGGATACTCAAAACTGTTATCACAGATTTTGCTTTACATTTAAAGAAGAAAGTTAATAAAGTTATAAGCAGTTCAGTCAGTCTGTGATTTGTGTGTACAATATCAATACTGCTGCATTTTATTATTTTGTTAAGTTGCATTAATGTACTCCATGCATGAAATGGATTTAAAGAGTGAAGCCGTTTAATGACGGTAAGCTCAACAACAAAATTATTCAATCTAACTAAAGAGTCTCCTCCGTTTGTAACGAAATACACATTGTGTCCATTTAGGGTCAAATATTTACATAACAGATAAAAGTACTTTGATCTTCCGCAACAGTAATTGAAATCAGGTGATATTAAAAGTATATTGAGTTTCTTCTTCAAAGAATTATGCTTTTCAATTTAGATTCATCCATATAATAAAGGTTTAGATTTTTGTTATATAACAGTACTTGCACTTTTGTGGTTTTTTGAAAACGGTTTCTTTCAAGTATCTTGATTTTGCCGAAAAATTGTATTTCATATTCATCAGAATTTTGCTTATTATGCTCATCATCTGCAAAATATCCGTTTTCATGATTTACACTTAGAATTAATGAATCATTCGAAGCATAACATTTTATAGGTATATTATTATCAAATTCACCTGATGAGACTGTAGATAAATAAGAGTTTACAGTGTCGACAAACGAAACTTGTTTATACTTCCAGTAATTAAATATAAATGTTGGATTGTCGAACAAAAAACACTGCTTAATTCTTGATGTATTACCAACGAGAACATCGTTTCCTGAGAAGCCGTGTTTATTTTCCAGCATTACCTCCATTTTGTTTTTCATTACAACGTATGTTTCTTTCCAGTCTCTGATATTTATTGCTGAAAGCCACATAAAGAGGCATAAGAATAAAGTCATAATTATCACAGTATAATAATGTTTAAACTTTCGAGATACAGTAAAAACAATACCCGTGAACAAAATACTGAAAGGAATTAATATCAACTGTGGACGCAAATATCCTGCATATATATTGGGGGACACCAATATTAAACTCATAATAAATATAATAAGAAAATTCTTATTCGCTTTCTGCTTAAGGAAAATTAATGTCAGGATTAATACTAACATGACTAAATAACCCAGTGTTAATAAGTTATAATTAAAGACGTTAAGGAGTATTTCTATATAGTCACCGGGTACTAAATAAGAAATGTATATTTTTATCAATAATTTATAAATATTTGAGAAATTCAAAGAAAGTGCATCGTTTAAAGAATGGTTTAAGACGAAGAACTTTAGTGCTGCATAAATTGATATTAAAAAGAACTCTATTCCAAACAATATTTTCATTTCCTTTCCTTTTAAATTATGACCTAAAAGAAAAACGAATAAAATACCTGTAAGTGGAATAGTCAGATTTGTTTCTTTAAGCAGAATTCCAAGAACAAATAATAATAAAACTAAAGGGATAAAAAAGCTATTTTCTGTTTTCAGGAGCATAACAGTAAAATAAATTGATAGCAGATATACAATTAAGGATAATATTTCGAAGAAAGCTGCTGACCATGCAAGGTTGTGAATGTTGTTAGGATAAAACAGAACAATCAAAGATGCCAGGGTTGAAATTAACCGCTCAACAGAGAAAAGTCTTAATAATTTGTATATTATTACTCCCGAAAAGAGGTATAGAAGAGAGCTTGTAATATTAAAGAAAATAAAGTTGTCAGAATCAAAGCCGAGAACTGAATTTGTATGATATAGAATTTTGAGAATTAAAAACAACAAAGGTCTGTATCTGCCAAAATGAACATTTCCTTTAAAAATGTTAAATACTGATGTATTAACGGCAAAGTACATATCTTCGTATGAATCAGAAAGCCATCCAATCTGAAAAAAACCATTTAAATAAAGGAAAATATAATAAATCATAACCAATACAGCAAAACACAAGAATTGTTTTAACCGCAAACTCTTTTCTTCGTTAAAATTCTGTAATATGGTTTGAACTGTGGTCATTAATTCCTGTATATTTTGTGAATTTTGTATAAGTCTTTCAGGATAAGAATTCCATTTTTTATGTACGTAAATACTTTCGTTTCATTGCCGACAAGTTTTACGGGAATATTTTTAATTGAATATTTATTACGTACGGCGAGGTAAAGAATCTCAACATCAAATCCAAAGCCGCTTGTTTTTAATGTATCAAACAAATATTCGGCACTGTTTTTAGTGAATCCTTTAATACCGCATTGTGTATCGTTGAAATTTATACCTATTATTCCCGAAGACAAACCAGAAAACAACCTGCTTAAAAAATTTTTAAGGAAGTTCACATCTTCATAATAATTGGATCCTTTTAAAGATCTGTCTCCAATTACAACATCATAATAATTTAACTGATTGCTAATTTCCAGAATTGATTCCAGGTTATAGGGCAGGTCAAAATCGAGGAATAATCTTTTGCTACCTTTCGCCTTCAGCATTCCAGTTTTCACTGTATTACCTTTTCCCGAGTTCTTATCAATATGAATGTATTCAAATCCCAGTTTCCCGGAAGTATTTTGTATTTTATCGTAACACTTACTACCATCATCAACTATAATTATTTCAAAACTTGAAAAGCTTCCGGACATATAATCCTTTAGCTTTTTAAGGTCATCCTCCTTGATTTCTTTTTTAAAATATGGTAGAATTATACTTATTTCCGGCAAATTCAAATGAGTGTTAAAATTATAGAAAACATAGTTCAATTAAGTAAATAATAAGCTAATTTTCAACACATTTGAGAGTATTGTGTAAAATCTCATAGTATTATTCTTCTGATAAAAGCCAAATTACGATTGTTTATCTAATTTTGAAGAGCAAAAAGGAACCATAATTATATCCAGTCACATGTTTATAAACGAGCGGATAATTATTGATAAGGTTTTTATGTGACAATTCTAAATCTTTAAACAGAGAATCTTCACCTCTAATTTTATAATTACCGTTATAATCAAATAAATTACCCGTGAAATTTATTACAGACAAATAGTTAACTCCTTTATCCTTAATGTACTGACTGACGTTTTTATTTCTTAAAAAATTAAGATAGTTGAAATCACTTACTAATCCATCCCCATCGATTATATTTCGATTTGAGAAATATGATACCAGCCCCGACATATCGTATTGATAAATTAAGTCCTGTTTCAGGGTATTTGCTTTTAAGTATTCGGAATATTTAAGTGCATAATCCCATTTGGTATATATTATTCTCGAGAAATATAATAATCCTATAAATAAAACCGCAAAAGATACTAATACAATTTGTCTGTAAATTCGAGGGAATCTTCTGGTCCACAATATAATCATTATTCCCATTACGTAAGTTGGCAGAGTCATATACCATTCTCTGACTCCATGATTGTTGAAAGTTAAATGCAATAAGCAATTTAACAATAGCCCAATAGACAGAATCATAACAATGCTTTCAAATTCACTTCTGTCTTTTTTAAAATAGAATACGAAACACATTAATGTAAAAATTGACAATTTAACTCCCTGGTTTAAAAGTGCAGAATTTGCCGAAAATATTCTGTTAATATTTTCAAGCAACACAACAGATGGAAAAGAATTGATGATTGTTCCTGAAATTGTCTGAATATGACCCCAATAAAAAATGTTAAATGAATAATACCCGAAAACGATCAGTAATAACAACAATAAAGAGGGCAGAAAATTGTGATATCGGTTTATATTTTTGTTTGTATAGATTTCTGAGATTAATAATATAGGAATTAATGAGAATAAATAATCTGTTCTGCATAAAAATAATCCGGAAATAATCACAGCGACAAACCAATGGGACCAACTGGATTCAGTATTTTTTGCGAGTAAATATGCAATAATGAATAAACACGATAAATGACTTTCTAAGCCATAATCTCTTATGAAAACAAAACTCAGACATATAAAAAGAAATATAGGGAATCCAATCCGAAAATGAACTTTGTCAAGAATTTGTCTTAAAAGAAGAACAGACATCATCAGGATTGTGTGGATAATTGCAAGATGAAAAATAAAAACAGCTAAAAACTGTTGATCGGAGGAAATTATACCCGATAAATTTAAAAAGTAAAAAAGAACTGTAATAATAATCAGATATAAGGGATGGAAACCGTTGGTTGAACTAATATTGTCAAATGTTATTCCATGGCCGTTGACAATATTCTGAACAATTTTAAGGTAAAAAAAAGAATCGTCGTGAGCAAAATTTAATAAATAGTTAAGGGGGGTAAAGAAACTTATAACTGAAAACGACAGAAAAGATATTAATATCAGATATATGTCTTTGTTGTACTTTGTTTTCATAATAGTTAAATTACCATAATTATAGAAAAGTAAAAAATACAAAATAAGTAATTTTATTTATATTGGATTCCACATTGAAAATTCTTGAAATTGATTTTGGAAATATACTGTTAAAAGATCTTATTGAAATAATTGCAGCAAAAATTGCAAATAAAGAAAAATTTGTTGTTACGAGTCCTAACGTTCACATTACAAATATTGCAACTTCAAGACCTTGTTTTGCTGAATTGATAAACAGTTTTTCGTTTATTCATCCAGATGGAATTGGTATTTATATTGCATCAAAATTATTATACGGAAAAAATGGTTTAAAAGAGCGTTCTACCGGAACGGATTTGTACTTTAGAATATTTGAAGAGTTTTTCAACAAGAAGTTCTTTTTAATAGGGGGGGTAGAAGATTGTCCCGAACGTATCGGGAAAAACACTGTTTTGCAAAATGAATATAAACCTATAAATATTGCCGGAAGTATTTATAAGCTAACTGATCCGGTTAAAAATATAGATGTAATTAACAATTCAGAGGCTGATATATTGATGGTTGCTTTGGGAACCCCTTATCAGGAAGAATGGATAATACTGAATAAAGATAAGATAAATGTTCCGGTTATTATTGCCGTTGGCAGCGGTCTTGATTTTCTTGCAGGCGTTAAACAAAGAGCACCGCTTTGGATGCAAAGAATAGGTCTTGAATGGCTATACAGATTGTTTCAGGAACCTAAAAGATTGTGGAAAAGATATGTATTTGGTATTCCTGTTTTTGTGTTTAATATTATTGTATTAAAGCTTAAATTACTGTTTAAAAAAGAAAGTACGTAATAATATGATGAAACGTATTTTTTACTTATTTATATTCTCGGTTAATTTTGCGTTCGCACAGAATTTTAACTGGATAACCCCTAATAAAGCATATCTGAAGATGTATGTTGCCGATGATGGTATGTACAGAATTAATAAGTCTGATTTTACAAATGCCGGAATAAATACTGCATCTATTGATCCCAGAACAGTTAAGGTATATCATAAGGGGAGTCAGATTCCAATTTATTTTTTCGGTGAACAGAATGGAGTATTTGATGATAATGATTATTTCGATTTTTATGGACAAAGAAATTATGGCGGAATAACTACTGCGTATAAAGAATCCGGGGGTACAAATGTACCTGATTACACTACTAACGAATATTACAATTTATATTCCGATACAAGTATTTACTGGGTTGGATGGGATGGTGCAAATGGGCTTAGGTATACAGAATATATCAATTCTTCTACAGTACAGTTTGGACAAAATTATTTCTATTCTTCTCTTCAATTTGAAAAGGATTTAATTTATTCACTTGGAGAGCATAGGAATAGTAATGATTACAGAAATTTTAACAATGAGAAAATATCCGGAGAAGGATGGTACTGGCGGGAACTTCAAAGAGGAAATATTCTAAGTGACACTTTCAGAACTCCATATTTATCAGATATACCGCAAAACTGTCTTTTGAAAGTATTTGCCTATCCTAATTCATATACTGATACAATCTTCAATGAACATAAACTGATTGTGCGTGTTAATAAT
>CAIUQV010000580.1 GCA_903901375.1 uncultured Ignavibacteriota bacterium | reverse complement strand
CTTTGCTGAATATCTGGAATGGAATTCAGCTTTCATTTTCTTTATATTTTTAACAGTTATACTATCTGGCAAAATTGAATTTAGTGAGTATAAAAACTTCTCTGCATTAGCAATTTTCTTATACGTTTTAAAATTAGCAGTCTGATTATAAGCATGAACGCCGGCATCTGTCCTGCCGGCGCCTGTAATTGAAACTTTTTCTTTTAGTAGTTTTTCTAAACCGTTTTCAGTTATTTCCTGTATTGTATTACTGAATTTCTTCTGCCTCTGCCAGCCGTAATAATCACTACCGTCATATTCAATCGTTATCCTGTAATTATATTGGTTCAAATTATCAGAAAGACTTTACAAAGTTTAATTTGATTCCATCTAATCTGTTTTCTGGTGTTGAAATGAATTCACTGCTTAATTTGATTGAACCTGCATTATTGTTGCTCTTGTTTGTCAGAATAATAGCACTTAATCCGCTGACTATTCTGTTAATAATCATTCCTGTAATAAATATAGTTCTAAGGTTGTATGTCCTTTCACTTTTCTTTCTCTGTATATCAAATTCATACTGGTTTTCTTGTGTATCCCAGTTCCAGAAATGAGTGTTGACATCGTATAATTTATCGTATTCTCCACGCTGTAATTTCTCATTGTTATAAGAAAATACTGTCAGATAGTTTCCAACATTCGAATAAAAGTCATCATCTTTACCGTCTTTATTTAAACCGGAATGAAGGGACGCAAAAGACCTGGAATCATCTCTGAGCGCATTTCCATAGTAATTTACTCCGAATAAACCAAGCCACATACTTACTTCAGCTCCCAGGAAATAGGCTCCAACATCCATTCTTCCTGCATAAAAATGACCTGCACCCGGAAGCAAAGCTGAAAGCAGGACTGAAATCCCTGGTGATTTTTGATTGTTGGTTTTTACTGTTTCTGTCGTTTCGTTAATCGTATCTTTAAGTATTTTATCAGATAATTCTGCAAGCTTAAAATCTCGATTACCATCCGTTATTCGTTGTGCATAAATATTCCCTGCAATAAGGAATAAAATTATTGCAATTATTGTTTTATTTGTCATTTAATAGTTTTTCAATTCTTTTTGAGAATTCCTCAGGTTTTAAAAATCCTGTCACTCTTAATTCTTTTATCTCTTCACCGTTGGCTTTCATAAAGATAACAACTGGTAATCCCTTGATTCCATATTTACTGGTGATATCAGGATTCTCTTTTGTCAAATCAATCTTAATATTGTTAATATTTTTGGAAAGTTCAACTACTTTCTCATCTGTATAAGTATATTTATCTAGCTCTTTGCATTGTGCACACCAGTCTGCATAAAAATCAATCATGATTGGTTTCTTGTCTGACTTTATTGATGTTTCAATCTGTTCAACTGTACCAAAATTTTTCCAGGACACTTCTGCAGATTTTGATTCCGGCTTTATTAACCATACTCCGAATATTATTCCGGCTACTGCAATGGCATATTTTACTTTTGTGTATCCTTTTGCATTCAATCCCTTGTTATCAAATATTATCAGATAAATTCCAGCCAGAATTATAGATAAAGGAAATAGAATACCGTAAATATTTGATGGCATTAATGGTCCTAATGTATTTATTGCCATAATGACTAAAACAAAACCAAATATTATTTTTACGCTTATCATCCATTCTCCTGAACGGGGGAGTTTGCTGATTGAACTCGAGAATGCAGCGAGGAAAATGTATGGAACTCCAAGTCCAAGCGATAGCACGAAGAACAGGAAGAAACCCATTAACGGACTTCCCAGTTTACCGACGTATACTAGAAGACTTAAAACGATTGGTCCTATGCATGGTGCTGCAATGAAACCTACAAGTAAACCCATCATTAAAGAACCAAAGTATCCGGTACGGTTTTTATTACCTGCAAGTGCAAGCGACTGTGGTACTCTTATTTCCCATAACCCAAACATCGAAGTTGCCAGAGCAATAAAAATTGCAGCTATAAAAAGTACTACAAATGGATTCTGTAAAGCCGTTCCCAGTAAACTACCTGTTAATGCTGCAAAAAGTCCCATTAACGAATATGTAACAGCCATTCCTATAGCATAAAATACACCCATCATGATACTTTGGAATCTGTTTCCGCTCGATTGTGATCCAAAATAGCTGATTGTAATCGGAATTAATGGATATATACATGGTGTAAGATTTAAAGCAAGTCCCCAGACAAATATTATCAGAATCCCTAGAAATAATCCTTTTTCTTCAATAAAATTAGATACTTTTTGTTCATCCGGATTCTGACCTTCATTTCGGGTATTTTCTTTTAATGTTTCTTCTTTTTTACCGGTTTCTTTCTTTTCAGTTAATGTAGGTTTAGTGAATTCAATTATCGAAAACACTTCTTTATTCGTTTCAACCCCTGTTTTTGAAATGCTTACCTTAACATCAGTCTTAAGTGTCTTTGGAGGATAACAGGCTGCATTATCACATGCCTGATATGTCAATTCTATCGGAATGACAATTTCACCATCTTTAATGCTATTTTTTGCCAGTAAACTCATTCCAACAACTATTTCACCTTCGTAAACAGGTATTTCTGTGTCAGAAAAAGCAAATTTGTACATTTTATGATTTGGGAAATATGTTCCTAATGTGCTAAAATCTCCTGATTTCGATACAATTTCCGTCTTTATAAAACTCTCATCAGTCGGTTTATAAGAATTTATGTGGTATTTTTCTTTGATTTTAACCTTTATTCCAAGTTTTACTGTATCATTGGATGAGTATGTATCCCGGTTTGTAAATACTTTAAACGATAAATGTTCTGATTCCTGTGCAAATACATTAATTGCAAAGAACATCAGTGCAACTATGAGAATTGTCTTTTTCATAAAACAGTTTTTTGTTAAATTTCATCAAATTATATTGATTATGGTTTATAATCAATTGCAAAAGCCTCCGGAATTCTAATGTGCTTGATTTTCTCTTGATTTTTAGGTATTTTTGTTTAGTGTAAATTAAATATACGATTTTAGTTATTATTTACTTCTTTTTAAAGATTTTAAACTAATTAAAGGAGAGAAAATTTGAAACCATCAGCAAAAACTAAATCAAAAAGTGACAATCCATTAAGTGAATTGATTGACGATGAAGTATTCAACACTTTAAAGAAATATAAATTACTTGATGAAAAAGCAATCAGAGATTATAAAATCAGGCAAATGTATAAAGATATGAGAAGAGAAATGAGCGCAGGTGAAGCAATCGATAAAATTCAGGAAATGTTCCCGTATTTGCAATTTGACACAATTAGAAAAATAGTATATCAGGTTTCTAAGTAGTTATCAGCATTTATTAATAAAAAGCCGTTAGAATTATCTAACGGCTTTTTTTATTCCCATTAAATAATTAATTTTATTAAAAATACTATATGACTTACGATTATACAATAGTTGAAAAACTCCTCGTTGGTTTTCTAAAAGACGAAACTAACCGT
>CAIUQV010000579.1 GCA_903901375.1 uncultured Ignavibacteriota bacterium | reverse complement strand
TGTCAAATAAGACCTATTAGCTTTTCTAATGTCAAGTCTTATTTTGCAAGAGTCTGCATAAGTGCCAATATTTCTTGGAAAAATTTTAAAAGTAAAAGGTTCATGAATTACAGGCTTCAATTTTGATAACATATAATCATTACTACTTATATCAAATTCAGGATACGATGGAAATATAAGCTTTGCCGCAGGATCACCTATAAGATTATAACAATTATTTGTGTTTTTAGCTGCAGAACTGGAGGAATCAAATGATATCCTTTGAGATGCAAAAGTTACAATATCACCTATTCTTCTTAATGTATCAAGGTTTAATCCATTTAGCAAATAATCATTGTATGTATTACCTGTGCCGTTAAAACTCCAGCCAGTAGTTCCAACAAATCCTATAGCACCTTTATTCGAATAAGTAACATATTTTTCACCGTAACTTCTTGATGTACCCTCAGCCATTTTTCCGGTATAGCAAGTCATACTGAAAACGAGAGGTAATTTATTTCCATTAGATAATACAACCGGGTCATCAAATACATAGTCCCACCAACCATTACCGGCGTGAGCAATGAAATTTGCCATTAATGTTCCACGATTAATAGTATTTTTAACAGAATCTGAATAATTATAACTTAGCAGACCCAAGCTATCGTTTATGTAAATTTTAACAGGGTCAGATGCAGAAGGTGGTGACGTCACGTAGGAATTTATAAAATAATCAGATTGCGACATGAATGATAATTGGTCTGAACGATAATATCCACCTGTAATAAAAGTTGGTGTTTTACACCATGTTTGTAGCCCTTGCCCCTCATAGCCTATTATTTTATTTACCATATCCTGAGCTTCCTGATTTGTATATGCTGGAAGCCTCCCTACTGAAATCTGGTGAACGTAGGTAAATGCACCAAAATTAAAGTTTGCAAAATAACCATCAGTAACAGGGTTTCCATAAACCGGTACATAATTCTGATAATAAACTGAAGATGCACCTAAATTCCTTTTAGGATCTACTGAGCCTCTACCGAATAAACACAGATATTTAACTTTTGGGGTTGTCCAGGTATCAAAAACATTTTTAACGAATCTTCTAACTGCAACAGGATCTTCCATTCCAAAATTAAAGACATCATAAATATCCTCAATTTCTGCTTTGAAAGAACGGAAGCCGTCGTGTGTGTTTCGGTATTGCCTTAACTGCTCTGCGGGCGTTTCAAATAGTTTATTATAAACCAATAAGTAGTCCGTACCAGTTGATGATGATACCAGGTTTGGAACCTGCTTTTGTTTTATTCTAAAAGGTTTTTTTGTAATTGATTTGTTAATTATCTGATAATTTCCATTTCCGTTTCCCACAAAAAATAACGTATCATTCGAAAAACTATAGTTAAGAATTCGTGTTCCGTTTTTTGTGTCATAAATACTTAACTGATTAGCAGAATTATAACCTTTTATTTTAAAAATTTTAGAAGTTGAATCTGAAATATCACTGTTGAAATTTACTGTATTACTATCAAAGACAAAGGCTCTTGGATAAGAAACTTCAAACATATCAAAATTTATTGTACCAGAAAAACCTGTTGCAGGACGGCTTAAAAACCTCATTGTATTATTACCATTCACGAGTAAAGAACTTGAGAAATATACCGTAGTATCAAATCTGTTAAAATTATCCCTGTACATCGTATCAAGTTGTGTTGTGTTCATCTTCAGTGCCAGACGGTGTTCGTTTGATATTGTCGTACTCTGATTAACAGGGTATGCAAATACTTTTAACCTGCATTGCTGTGGAGTAACCGATAAAGAATTTACGGAAAAGACCTGATCAAAGAAGTTTGAAGTTTGCATAGTCCTCCAATACCACCCCTCACCAATGTACTTATCGTTACTAAAATATCCAAAGTCTGAACTTATATTAATATTCTGACCAAGCGAATAAATCAAATCCTGTTCAAAATGCTGTTTCTGATAATAATAATCATTTGGATATGAAACTGCTGAACTGTTATTATAATCATTAAAACGCAGACCATTAGCTCCACCCCAACCAATAAAATAAGCAGAAGTATCTGAATATAAATTATTGTATTCATCTGTTGTATAAATAACATTGTTATTTATATCATGAGCATTTGTAAAACCTCCATAATTCCTAATTCCGTAAAAATCAAAGTAATCTGCATCGTCAAAAGTACCATTTTGTTCAC
>CAIUQV010000578.1 GCA_903901375.1 uncultured Ignavibacteriota bacterium | reverse complement strand
ATCAATAGATTATATTTGTATAACTCAAAAGAAATAATTACTGTATGAATAAAAATTTACTTTCAATCATTATCTTATTATTAATCTTCGATATATCATTTGCTCAGAACAACACAAATGAACCACACGCAACGAACCGCGAGAAAGACAGAGTGAGAATGAATTTCAAACCTGATTATGCAGACAATCCTTTATTTATAAATGTTAACTTAACGAATCAATCATTACCACAGAATGAACCGTCTGTAAGGATAAGCAGAACAAATCCCAACTATGTAGTAGCGGCATGGAGAGATTTCGGTCTTGGTTACAATCCTGCGGTGAGGAGGATAGGATATACATTTTCTACGAACGGAGGATTAACGTGGGCTGCATCGCAATTGCTGCCAGACCCGATGCCCGGTCACGCAACACAGAGTGACCCAGTATTAACAACAGATGCTAATGGTGATTTTTACATTGCAACAACTTCGAGGGAAGCAACAAATACAACAGGTGAAACTGTCATATATAAATCAACTAATAACGGAGCGAATTTTGTAAAGTTTTCTGTAGCTGCTGCAAGCGGGAATTTTGAAGATAAGGAATGGATAACCTGTGACCTTGTGCCAGGAAGTCCGAATTACAATTCCTTGTACATTTCCTGGACAAGGATAGGGATGGGAATAAAATTCACAAAATCTACGAATGCAGGATTGAACTGGAGCGATGCTGTTAATATAGGAGATAATACTTCCGGTCAGGGTTCTAACATCGCAGTAGGAACTAATTCTTATATTTATGTAGTATGGGCATCGAGCGGCATAAAGTTTGACCGTTCGACAAACGGAGGAGTTTCGTTTGGAACAGATTACAGTTTAAGTACAGTAACGAGCCAGCCAAATACTTCATTTCCATTTGTATGTGTGGACTATTCGAACAGAAGCAGCAGAGGAAATGTGTACGTTGTATGGGCAGACAACAGACAAGGGACGGGAGATGATGTCTGGTTTCAGAAATCGACAAACGGAGGAGCAAACTGGCTTGCAGCACCAGTAAGAATAAATGATGTGACAACGAATGACCAGTACTGGCCAGTGATACAATGCGACACCAACGGGTATCTTTACACTATGTATTATGACGAACGGACAGGTGCGGGAACGGTGAACACATACATTGCATATTCAACGGACAATGGTACGACATGGATAAACCAGAGACTGAGCAACCAGTCATTTCCATTAACATACGTAAACAGTGATGTAAGAATCGGTGATTATATTGGAATAGATGTTTATAATGGAAAGATAATACCTGTATGGACAGATGACAGATCAGGGACACCAAATCAGGAAATCAACACTTCGGTACTTACAAATATTACAGGAGCAGAAAACACATACACACAAACGCCTTTAAAATTTGAGTTAAGGCAGAACTATCCGAATCCATTCAATCCGAGTACACGAATTACTTTTGATATACCAAAAAGTTCAAATGTGAAAATATCGGTTTATGACATAAGTGGTAAACTAGTAGATGAACCGATTAATAAGAACCTAAAAGCCGGAAGTTATGAAATAGTATGGAATGCGAATGAATTATCGAGTGGAGTTTATTTTTACAAGATAGAGACCGAAAGTTATACTGTTACAAAGAGAATGATGTTGACAAAATAATTAAATTCTATCGATATTAATTTCGGTAAGAATGATAAGTATTCAACAGACAGAGAAATAAAGTGTTGATAAAAAAGTCCTGTTTATAAAATGAACAGGACTTTTTTGTTTAAGAAACTACTTTGAACTATCTTTAGGAGCGACTTTAAGCTGGAAAGAATTTTCCCCCTGAGTCAATTTATAGATTATTTTACGATTTCCGCCTGTAGGCTTATCATTTGTATCACCCTGTTTATACACCGGAAATTCACGTACGATGGCATCTTTTTCCGCAGTGATTTTATCGTGACCCATATATCCTTCGAAATCTTTACCGGGCTGAGTATCTTTTTCGTCAATTGTCTGAACAGATATAAGCGAATAGCTTTTATCCTTATTAGAAGAAACAGCGTGTATATTGAGATAAGAAGCCAGAGCCGGTACTTTTCGTAATGATATACAGTTCTTCGAAGCCATCATTATTTATATCAGCGAGAAAAGCAGATGAAAAAGGTTCGGCTTCGAGAAACTTCAGAGTATCCCTGAAATTTTCGAAACCACTTCCGACAACGAAAATATCTGCAAGGCTACCGTTTAGCTTCCGAGATATAACCTGAAATGCTTTTCCCGACTTAGTTTTATAATCATTTATTACTAATTTATTTTCTTCAACTTTTTCAGGAGATTTTGTATCAACCTTTTTACCGCAGCCGATAATAAAAAGTACAAAGAACAGAGGAAATAGTAATTTAAAAGTTTTCATACTTATAATTTATTTAACAATGAATATTATTTTGAACAAATTACACAAAAAATACATTAAAATAAACAAGATATAAAAACTTGATTCATATTAAGGCAGACTGAACTTTAAATTTTTCGAATAAGTTTAATTTAATAAGGGATCATAAAAACTAAATAACAACGACATGAAAAAAGCAGTATTAATAACAATTATCTTTCTTGCAACAGCAGTAATAGCCAATGCTCAGGGAAAATTCGGACTTGGTATAATTGTAGGAGAGCCGACAGGATTATCGGGTAGATACAAAATAACTGAGTCGAACTCAATTGACGGCGCCATAGGATGGTCTTTTGCGAAGTACAGTTCGCTTCATATACACGGTGATTATCTTCAGAACATAACTAAGCTTGGTAACGAAGTACCGCTTTATATAGGAATCGGAGGCAGAATAAAGATGAAGAACAATGATAACGGAGATGATACAAGAATTGCAGTAAGAGTACCTGTCGGGATAGTATACGAACCATCATCAACGCCGATTGATTTATTTCTGGAAGTGGTTCCAATGCTTGACCTTACACCAAAATCTGAATTTACTTTTAATGCGGCGATAGGCGTAAGATACTTTTTCAAATAGGAATAATTTGTTCACCGCTTAAACATTTACAGTTAAAGGGGATTTCAAGTATAAGAAAGAAAACATATCCCCTGATTTTGCATTCAGGTCTGATTGAGAAATGTAATTGGGATATTTAGACAAAGTTAATGAATATTTTAGCTAATAGAATATTTGCCTAAAATTTTATTTAATATTTATATAACTTTGAATCAATTTTGTAAAATAAATAAGATAAGAATACGATTATGAAAAAAACTATTATGTTAGTTGTTATGATTCTTGCATTGGCAGGAATTTCGAATGCTCAGGGAAAATTAGGTTTGGGTATAATAGTTGGTGAGCCAACAGGAATTTCGGGTAAGATGAAAATATCGTCTGATAATGCTTTTGACGGTGCAGTTGGATGGTCGTTTAATAAATACGGTGCAATACACGTACACGCAGATTATCTTAACAATATTGTCAAATTAGGAAATGACCTACCTCTTTACATTGGCATAGGCGGCAGAGTGAAGCTAAGCAGTGGGACGGATGATTCAAGGATTGGAGCAAGAATTCCAATCGGTATAGTTTACGAACCATCTACAAAGCCGTTTGACCTGTTCATTGAAACTGTACCAATGCTTGACATAGTTCCTTCGACGGAATTCAACTGGAATGCAGCTGCGGGAGTAAGGTACTACTTTAAATAAAATAATTTAGTTTGGAAATATAAAAATGCCCTTTCATATTTTATGAAAGGGCATTTTTATTAGAAAGAGGATAAAACCTATCGTGAAATTATGCGTGGTAAAAATGAACATCCCCGCCGCAAGCAGCGGGGTATCGCTTAGTATTTATCGTTCAACCCCGCTGGGGTTGGATTTTGTTTTCGTGTTCCACCGGCTTCGCCGGTGGTTATTCATATTTAACCCGCTTTGCGGGTTACAGAATAAAATATATACTCGCCGCAAGCAGCGGGGAATTTACCAGAAGAGATTAAAACATAATCAAGCATTTGATTTACAAGTGCCAAAACTTTTAAAGTGAAATAACAGTTTAAATTTTCAATAAGTTATTTATATTTGATACTTAAGAAGATTATGAAAAAAACAATAATTCTTTTACTGCTTTGCACTGTAATTAAAATTACAGGCTATTCGCAGACAATCAGACAAGTAGATTTTGAAGCCGGTGGTTTTGTCCTGGCACAGGTGCCATCAAAAGACGGCACGAAAATTTATGCAAGAACGGACGTAGGCGGAGTATATAAGAAGACCGGAAATGCAAACTGGGAATTCATCGGGGAATATGCAAAAACTCCAGCATCATTAATGGTTCAGAGCTTAGATATTAATCCGTTTAATCAGAATGAATTAATAATTGCCTGCGGGATGGATTACCTGAAGGATGATAATGGACGAGGTGTTTGGAAAAGCCAAGATGAAGGAAAGAACTGGAAACAGGTATTAGGACCAGAGACGGGAAATCCGGAAGTAAATTTCGGCGGGAATGTTTTCAGAGTGAAAATCGGAGGACCTGCATTAAGATGGCATCCGTCGGTGGCAAACAGAATATTTGCGGGTACTCTTGCGGATCCATCAACCGGAAAGCCTTACATTTATATAAGTAATAATGATGGAGAAGAAGGTTCCTGGCAGATAATAAGTTCGAATAGTGATATAACAGGTAATGTTGTTTGCATACAAGTGCATCCAAATTTTCCGAATGAAGTTTGGGTAGGAACTGACAAAGGGTTATGGAGAACGAAAGATAACGGATTAAGCTGGTCTGCTCAAATGTTTCCATCGCAGATAAACGGAGTTTATCAGATGCTTTTTAAAACAGACAGGTCAGGAAATCTGATGGCAATAGTTACAACAGGGAATATTTACAGAATAGAGAATGACGGGAATATGATTACAGATCTGACTTATAAATTCGGAAGTTATTCAGGGTACGGGTCTGAAATAATAGGGATTCAATTTGTAGATTACAGAGAGGATAAAATTGTAGTGAGCAGAATGGGCAATGAAACGAAATACAGTAATGACGACGGAGAAACATGGAGCCCCAGGTATGAATATATACTGGATAAAGCTTACAATCCTAAACACACATTATTTACACAGGACAAAATTTATTCGTCAAATATAATAGGATTTCAAAATCCGAAAGATTACAATACCTGGTACGTGAGCGGTGGTGCCGGTCCTTTTATTACAACGAACAATGGAGTGTCGTGGAGGTACAACGGTGAAGGGATAAATATGACTGTTGTATACGATGTTGTATTTTCACCTACAGGCGATATATATATTCCAATTTCCGACTGGGGTATGGCAAGAACCAATGATGCCACATTTCCAAAGGTGACAGACTATTCAAGAAAATACACTTTAGATCCTCCCCCACCGGAAAACAACGGTGATTCATATTTACCGAATGTCTGCAGAGTTTTAATTTCGCCGAATAATCCGAATCGGATTTATTTAATTGGAGGAAGTGTTTTTACATACTATCCTGTGATTGCAAAATCTGAGAACAGAGGTGAGCCGAATACCTATCAGATAATGAGTCCGGAGGGACTATTATGTTACCCAAGATTCGGTACTGGTTATGATGCAATTATTTCGGACGGTGAAATAACGACAGACGGAGTGAATGACAATTTAATATTGATGATTGGAGGAGGGCAGTATAAAAGAAAAGTATATGACGTAAACAATCCTGGTGCTTACTGGTATGGAATATACTACAGTTCAAACAGCGGAGCGAGTTTTGAGAAATCTGTTTTTGAAGGATACTCGGATGACATTTACAGGAATTCAATCCTTGGAGGTCTTTTCAGTCCGACAGATTACTTAGATGTTGACCCAGTGGATAAATCGAGAGTGTATTTATATTTAGAGGGCGGAAATGAAGGAGGAGTAATGGCGGGAGGATTCTTTATAAGTAATGATTACGGCAGAACTTTTACTTTCAAAAATTATGTAGTAGAAAATCCTGCGATAGATTACCGAAACAGAGGTGCAATAGATATTGACCCCACAGGTTCAGGCATATTATGGGCAGGGATAGAGAATTACGGATTGTTTAAATCGATTGACAGAGGTGAGAGTTTCAGTAAATTGTACGAATGGGAATCAGTATCGACAGTGGATTGTCTTGGGAATACGATAGCAGTATTCGGCAGAAAAGCCGGGGACACATACAACAAAATTTATCTTTCGAGAGACGGCGGCAATAGCTGGGAACACATTTATCTGAATGGTTTTGGTACAATCCCTTCAGTAAGGAAACTTGATTTACGTAAGGACAAAGCAAACGAGTTGTGGATTTCTACAGGCGGGCAGGGATTGTTTGTTTATAATTATTAGGGAATTGAATAGAATTTCATAGAATAACTTGTAATCAAATTTCTGATTGTTTACTTTGCATTTATTTTTGAATACAAACAGGAGAACAAAATGAAACCAAAAGGACAAAAAATATTATATTACACTGGTACAATAATCGGTGTATTAGGAGGAGTGCTGGGAATGGCAGTTGGCATTGCAGCTTCACCATTGTTTGGAAGTATATTTTCTTTATTTTTTATTGTTGTTTTTGGACTGGCATTCGGATTACCATATTTACGTAACAGAAAGAGGAGTAAATTACTCGCAACCGGAAGAAGAGCAGACGGAGTGATTACTGAGATGTGGGATACCGGTGTGACAATAAACAATCAGCCGCAAATAGGAATGAAGATACAGGTGACGCCACAGACAGGTCCCCCGTTCTCGGCTGAAGTAATAATGGTGATTTCGAGACTTCAAACAGCATATTATCAGACTGGAGTTAACTGTATAGTAAAATATGACCCGGAAGATACGAAGACTGTAGCAATAGAAAGTCTGGGAGAAACTCTGAGCGGAAGCAGCCAGACACAGTCATCTCAGCAGTTTAGTAATTACATTGATCAATTTGCACCAAATTTACCTTCTTCAACAAACACGAGTCCATATTTTCCCGGAAAGACACAAGAACAGATTGAAGTAGAATTACAAAAAATCGATGCGGAATCCAAAAGAATAGTTTCGACAGGAATTGAATGCAAAGGTATAATAAAGAGCTGCAACTGGACTAATATTTACGTCAATGGAGACAATCCTTTCAATTTTTTTGAAATAGTAGTAATGCCTGACAATATGCCTGCATATGAAGCAAGCTGTTACGGACTTATATCAAAAACATCGACATCAAAATACCAGCCCGGAAAAGAAATATACGTAAAGTATGATCAGAATGATAAAAGTAAAATATCTTTAAGTCATTCTTAATTTACATTTTCGATAAAGAATAAGTAATTTAAACAGCTTTAATAAAGTCTCAAATTGAGAATATCGGTCTCAAATTGAGACTTTTTTTTAATAATAGCCTCATTTTCATTCCATTTTCAAAGATTTTGATTGGCATATATTTTGCTGAATCAGTAATAATTGATAGTGAAAAATGAATAAAGAGGAAGTATACAGATATTACGGCTGGTCTCCTTCCGATGGAGATTACAAAGCACCTGTAAACGAGAAAAAAACAGGTAACGGTAAATTTTCACTTTATGCAGCAAAATTATATCAAAAACTACTGCGAGTGATAATGCTCCGGTTCTTCTAAGAGTAAGAAACCCCGCTTCATTTTCAGACACAAACATACCTTAAAACATATAATTATTATGAATTGCAATTGAATTGAGTATTGCTTTTATTATAGATAATTTGTTTGTTTTATAAATTATTTCAGGATTCTGTATAAATGTCAGAGCAAAAGAAATTACTTGTGATTGCACTAGGCGGCAATGCACTATTAGATTCAAAATCCAAAGGAACGATAGAAGAAAGAGAAGCAGCAGCAGAAACAACAGCGGAACAGCTTGTTCCTTTATTTCAGTCATCCGAATATGATGTTATTCTAACTCACGGTAACGGACCACAGGTAGGAAATTTATTAATCCAACAGGAAGAAGGGTCAGCAAAAGTACCACCAATGCCACTTGATGTATGTGTAGCTGAGACACAGGGAGAAATTGGATATGTACTACAGAAAGCACTTCAGAATGCATTTGATAAACACGGATTAAAGAAACAGACACTTGCATTACTAACTGAAGTTTTGGTAGACGAAAATGACCCTGCTTTTGAAAAGTTATCAAAGCCAGTGGGTCCTTACTATACTTTAGAGCAGACAAGAGAAATACTTAAAACTAAAAAATGGGTATTTAAAGAAGACCCTGCCGGAAAAGGTTACAGAAGAGTTGTGGCATCACCAAAACCAAAATCAGTAGTACAGACGAGCATAATCAGAGATTTAACAAACAAAGGATACATTGTGATTTCAGTAGGCGGAGGCGGAATCCCAGTTTACCACAACGAAAAAGGCGAAATAGCTGGTGTGGAAGCGGTAATAGATAAAGATCTGGCGTCTGCACAGCTTGCGATAGATTTAAAAGCTGATTTGCTTGTGATATTAACGAATGTTGAACAATGTTATATAAACTTTAAGAAACCTAATGAAATAAAGTTAAGGGATTTAAACCTTGACGAAGCAACGACATATTTTGAACAGGGACATTTTACAGCAGGCAGTATGGGACCAAAGGTACAAGCAGTGATAGAATTTGTTCAGAGCACAGGAAATAAGGCAATAATAACACACATAGAAAAACTGACCGAAGCACTTGAAGAAAGAGCCGGAACAATAATTCACCAATAAGAATAATAATTAAATAATTTATCATACTATGACAAAAGCAGAAGCTAAAAAGATTGAAAGTTTAAAAAGTCTTACATGGGAAGACTTTTATAAAACAAAGTTTGAAAATAAGATGCCATATTTCGACAAAAACGGCAGAATGTTTGACTGTTTATTTGCGCAGCAGTTCACACCTAAATTACTTCAGGAATTATTTGATGTTGCGAATAAAATCAGGAAGATTGCGAAATCAAAAGAGGGTCTTGATTACCTGAGAACTTTACTTTCTCACAAAAGAGCAATGCTGTATTTTGTGCAACCGTCAACGAGGACATTCGTTTCATTCCAGAGTGCGTGTTATATACTCGGAATGCAGGTTAGCGAAATACGTTCAACATCAACTTCATCAGAATTAAAAGGTGAAACACCTGAAGACACAATCAGAACTTTCAGCTCATACGCAGACATGATAATTATGAGGCATTTTGAGGAAGGCATGGCTGAGAAAGCAGCCTGGATGCTCAATAAGACCAAGAGACCAATAAGTATTGTTAACGGCGGATCGGGAAAAGATCAGCATCCGACTCAGGCATTGCTCGATTTATACACAATACATCAGTCATTTCTTGATAAAGGCGGAATAAACGGAAAAACGATTGCAATGGTGGGTGATTTAAAAAGAGGAAGAACAGTAAGGTCATTGACGTATTTACTTAAACACTACAAAGGAGTAAAGATAATATACGTTTCACCTGATTACTTAAAAGTCGGAGATGACATTAAAGCATTTTTAAAGAAACATAAAATGCCATTTAAAGAAACTGCCGACCTTGAAAAAGCTCTGAAAGAGGCAGATGCGATTTACATGACAAGAATTCAGGATGAATATGATGTAAGCGGAGAATCCAAAGATATTGATTATTCAAAATTCCATTTAACAAAGAAACATCTGAAGCTGATGAAGAAGACAGCGATAATAATGCATCCGCTTCCAAGAAGAAAAGAAATAGATATAGAAGTGGACAATGACCCGAGAGCAAAATACTGGAGACAGGAAAGAAACGGAATGTGGGTAAGGACTGCGTTAATAGCTTACTTAATGGGAATTGATGATAAGATATTAAACATATAAACATTCTTACAAGTAAAGAATGATTAATTATACAAATAAGTTTTTCAATCTGAATATTTTCAGGATTAAGGATATTCAGCTTCACGAAACAACTGAAACAAACAGACTAAGGAATATTTTTGACAGAATATCGAACAGCAGACACCTGCTGAATCCGGTAATTGTCGGACAGTATGACAACGAACTTATTCTGATTGACGGCGCAAACAGGCTGAGTACACTTAATGAAATCGGATGTAAGTTGATTATTGCTCAGGTAACAGATTACAAGAACCGTAAGATAAAACTGCGAAACTGGAATCATCTGATTTATGATACTGAAATTAAAGATGTGAAAGATTTCTGCGACAGCAATAATTTCAAATACAAAGAAACGACTTACAAAGACGGGAAAAAATATCTGAAGAACAATCATAACTGTGTACTTGCATCGGATATAAGCAGCGGCAAGACTCTGCTGATACACTTTCCGAAAAGGTTTAACGAGACGATTCAAGGTTTAAATGATTTTACTAAGTTTTATTTTAATGTGTACAATTTTGACAGGTCTGAAGAAGAGATAACATTCAGCGAGCTTTGCAAGTATTCCAGAAGGAAAGGTATCCTTGTTGAATTTTTCAAGTTCAGGAAGGAACAGATAGTGAAGATTGCAAAGAGCAAAGCGAAATTGCCTGCGGGTATTTCCAGACATATACTTGACAACAGGGTTTTACACGTCAAATATGAAATTTCAAAATTAAAAAATGATAAAGATATTGAATTGAAAAGAAACGAACTCAACAAATACCTTTTGAGCAAAATAGACTCTAACAAAGTGAGGCAATACAGAGAATCAGTAATTGTATTTGACGAATAGATGAAGACTGAATTTTTCATAGCAAAAAGGTATTTATTTTCGAAGAAGAATATAAGCTTTATTACAGTTATATCCGCAATTTCAATACTAGGAGTATCGATTGGTGTGGCGGCAATGATAATTGTACTTTCAGTATTCAATGGTTTCAGCAAGAAAGTGACAACAATATTAATAGGGTTTGATCCTCATATACGAATTGAGGCTGTTAACAATGCAAAGATCAGCAATTACGAATCGCTTCTGCAGATAATAAATGCCGCAGATGTACCTGATGCAGCACCATTTACGCAAAACAAAGGAATGCTTGCGACAAAAGAGGTAAATAAAGTACTGTTCATAAAGGGAGTGGATGAGAACAAAATCGAGAAAGTTTCAGGCATAAAAAACTATACAAATTTCGGCAAGTTTAATTTAAAAGATAACGGGAGTTTTGGCAGTATTATAATAGGTTTTTCACTTGCCAACAGTTTAAAAGTATTTATAGGCGATACTATAACAATATTAAGTCCCGTTGGACTTGAATATTCGCTTACACAGTTTGTTGACCCTATTACCAAACAATTTATCGTTTCCGGAATATTCGATTCAGATAACAGGGAGTACGATTCAAAATATGCATACATATCGATTGGTAGTGCACAGGAGTTATTCAGATTGAATGATAATGTAAACGGGATTGAAATGAGGCTTAAGGATATAAATCAATCGGACGAAGTGAAAAAACGTCTTCAATCACAGATTGATACTTCAAAATATAACATACTTACATGGTATGACCTTCATAAAGATTTTTATTCAATACTGAAAGTTGAGAGGTGGGTAGCATTTGTGATACTAAGCCTGATAATTGCAGTTGCTTCTTTTAATATTCTGGGATCGCTAACTATGACAGTGATAGAGAAGAAAAGAGACATTGGGATTCTCAAGGCAATGGGTGCAAGCGACAAAATGATAACAAGAATATTTATGTTCGAAGGAATAGTTGTTGGTCTGGTGGGAATGGCAGCCGGTTCTGTTTTAGGACTTGGAATAAGCCTTGCCCAGATTTATTTCAAGATTTACAAACTAGATACAACTGTCTACAAACTGGAAGCACTTCCGATGGACATCAGAGCAACAGATTTTATATACATACCTTTAGCAGCACTGCTTTTGTGTTTTCTTGCGTCATTATATCCATCAATGAGAGCGGCAAAACAAAAACCTGTAGATTCAATAAGATGGGAGTAAAAGAATTATGAATAATATACTAATAGAATTAAAAGGGATAAAAAAAGGTTATCAGATAACCAAAACCAACAGGCTTAATGTTTTAAAAGGTTTTGACCTTAATATATACAAAAGCGAGATAGCGGCAATTACCGGAAAATCAGGTGCGGGCAAAAGCACTCTTCTGCACATACTCGGAACACTGGACAGACCGGATGAAGGCACGATGATGTTTGAGAGCACAGACGTTTTTTCGATGAATGACAAACAAGCGGCAAGTTTCAGGGCTAATGACATAGGTTTTATTTTTCAGTTTCATCACCTTCTACCGGAATTTACTGCACTGGAAAATGTGACTATTGCTTCCCGGATAGCCGGTAAAAACGATGAGGCAAAGGCAAAGGAATTACTTAATGAAGTTGGACTTGCAGACAGGATGCACCACAAGCCTTCGGAACTTTCCGGAGGTGAAGCTCAAAGAGTAGCAATTGCACGTGCGCTTGTAAACTCGCCCAAGATGATTCTTGCAGATGAACCTACTGGAAATTTAGACTCTGAAAATGCAGATGCTGTAATGGAATTAATCTTTGGATTAAGAGAAAAATTCAAACAGACTTTCGTAATAGTAACACATAACGAAGAATTTGCAGCAAAATGCGATAGGATTATTAAGATGGTTGACGGAAAAATTGTATAAGGAATTATGAAGACTACTGTCATATCAATTTTAATAGCATTAATTTTTATATCTCAGATTAACGCTCAAAATAAAGATACGACAGTAACAAATAACATAAGTAAAGACACATCGCGGCATCCTTTTAATTTTAATAAGATAATTAAAAAGCACTTCTTTTCTTCGTTTTCAGATACTTCAGGAATCGACTTTCATATCTGGAATGACAGAAGAAACCTTGCAGAACTACTGAATGAAAAATCCGGATACTTTGCTCATACTTTTGGCACAGGCAGCCGCTCATTATTGAGTTACAACGGGAGTATGAATGTAGGTGTTTTCAGGAACGGAGTACAGATAAACGATTTATTTAACGGAAGTTTTGATGTTGAGAATATATCTATAAATGAAATTGAAAATGTAGAAGAAGTTTCCACTCCCCTATCCTTTATGTACGGTCTTAATACTCAGGGCAAAGCAATTAACATTATCGGCAAAGACGATTTTCAACCGAATCTGTTTACTCAATTCCGTTATTCCCAGGACAGAGACGGTGCACTTTTTGCTGATGTGTACATGAATTTTCCTGTGTCGCGTAAATTCAATTTTATATTGGGTATTAATAACCACGGGTCGGAGGGACATTATCAGAATTCAGACTTTGCATTATGGAGAGGAAGATTTCAGTTCAATTACTACCCTACTGATAAAATCAATTTCAAATTAAGTTATTATGCCAATAAACTTCAGAGAGGGCTAAACGAAGGTCTAATAAGCAACAACAAAGATACGCTTATGAATATAAATCTTGCCCTGCCGAAAAATCCTGATTCATACGAAAAAGTTTACAGCCAGTACAGCGACTTCAAAATAACAGGTAAATTTTTCAGGGACAGTATTTCTCTGACAAACATAACCGTTTTCACTCAAAACTCATTAAGAGTATACAGAGACGAGGAAAACCGTTCAACAAGAAACGGAATTTTCATTGCAAAAGATTATCATTCTATTCAATATGGTTTTGATGTAAATCAATCAATGAACCTTATACCGTTCAGACTTTCTCAGATAAAATTAATAGCGGGTGCAAAAGGATTGTATAATCTTTATAATTTTGACAAGACAACTACTCTGAAACAAGATTCAGTAACCGGACAGCGTTACTTTGATTTTAATTCGGTTGATATATATTCAAGATTAGACCTCTTGCTGAAAGATTTACTTATTTCAGGTGCAATAAAGTCACAAAGGTTCAACAATTCCTACAATTTCATGTATGGAGCTGATATAAAGTATACTTTTAACCTGAGCAATGAAACAAGAATTGTATTAAAAGGCGGAACGAATAATACTACAGTTGGATTTGATTTTGAATCACTTTTTTATGACGAGAATTTCGGCAGGTACGAAAACAATTACAACTCGTCAAGGCAGCAGTATTATGAGGGAGGGTTTAATTTAGCTTACAAAAGTGCTTATTTTAATTATCTGAGTTATCACAACAGTGTTTTTAATCAATTTTCGTTACTTAATGCGAATTACTCAGCCGGTTTAAATCTGGAGAATTTCCAGTTTGACCTGAATGTAAATACAGCAGATAGAAATAATTTAACCGAGACAACACAATTAACTTCTTTTAATAATTATGTTTACAGGTTATATCCGTCTGCATATATAACGCTTGATGTTTCGTATAAAGATGTTCTTTTTAAGAAAAAACTTAAACTGCGAACAGGATTTCTAGCAAAATATATTTCAAATAAACCTGAAGCAAGATACAACCAGTTTGCTAATAAATTTGAATATAGTAATAACAATGCAAGTTATGATAATTTCGATATAGATTTATATTTGGGGGCAAGAATAGGTAAAGCAAACATTAATATTACACTAGCAAATATATTAAACAGCCTTTTTTATAACACATCAGTTTACCCGTTTGATGACAGAAACGGTCTTTTAAGAACAATATCAAGGTTTACTATAACCTGGGATTTTTTGAATTAAGCAGGAAATTCTTACAGGAATCGAAAACTTCATCCACTGAAATATCTTTAATACATTTAAATTCATCTTTACCTTTCCATTTACAGGAAGCAGGTTTAGGAGAATTAAAGAAACAAGGACTGCAATCATAATCTTTACGAATAATGGCATAAGGTGTTTGCCAGGGATAAAGTTCCTTGTAGTTAGTATAGCCAAAGACAGCGACAACAGGAATCTTGAACGCTGAGGCAGAATGCAGAAATGCAGTATCGTTCGAAACAAACAAATCGCATTGCTTCAATCTTGACATAGAGTCCATATAGTTTAAAGTAGAAGCTATAACTCCTTTATTATTAAGTGAGTTATTAATTTCATCATTAAGTTCATTCTCAGTACCAAAAAGCAAAATTGATGCACCGAAGTCCTGCATTAATCTTTTACCTAATTCGGCATATTTCTCTTTATCCCAGCGTTTATTTATGTGGTTTTTAAGTGTAGATGAGCCTGCATGAAAGCCAATTATAGGTTTCTGCATATCTATACCCTGCTTTTTCAACCATAAGACAGCACAATTTTCGTTATCCTCAGAAAGGTTTATTTCAAGCCCATTAATCTCATTTTCATTTATTTCAAACAACTTTTTTATCAGATTTACGTTCTGAATTACATTATGTATGTCTTTTTCCTCGTTTACTGATATATTATTGAGATACTCAAGACTAAAGAAACCAGAATAAAGATATTTGTGCCCTAACCTTTTATTGGCATGGATAAAATAGTTTACCAGGTTGTACTCATAACGATTTGAAGGATATACATTAATGGAAATAAAGTAATCCTTTGAGCGAATTTCTTTAAGCTGACTGTACGATTTAAGTTTGGACTGATTAAGGAAATCTACAAAATACACATTTTTAACGTATGGCGAAGACTGGAATAAATCCTGTACAGGTTTGAACATAACCATCATATCTATATGATAATTAGGCATCTTTTCATAAAGCAGCCTCAAAGAAGGTGTAAACATTAATGCATCACCAATTCCGGAAAGTGCGTTAATTAATATCCGCATTATTTTTGTGCCTCTTTGAGACGAATATGAGTAATGGTAAAAGAATGACAAGCAAACCTAAAGAAATCAGTGAATAAGTAACACCAGTCCAGAAAGAATCTGATTCATATTTCATTTCTACTACATGCTTCCCTTTTCCAACAAGTACAGATCTCATACAATAATCAGTTTTAAGAACTTTTACAGGATTTCCATCAACATAAGCCTTCCAGGCAGGATAATATACTTCACTGAAATAAAGAAGGCCATCAACAGGTGTTTCAACATCAACCTTGATATTGTTCAAAGAATATTCTGTAATTTTTGCAGTACTGCTAAAAGGAAGCGTATCAGTCGGATTATGTTTAGGAAGAGTTAAATCTTCCCTGTCTTCAATTACCAGAGTCTTTCTGTAATCAAAGTCTTTCCTGGTCATAAAATCTTTTACGAGTGAATCAGAAGATAATCTTACAGCATCATAGAACATCATGACACGAGGTAAATAAGTATTACTTAAACCGAGAGACTTCCCTTTTCCGGTAGAATCAGTAAAAATCTTATACTTCACGTTCATAAGGTCATGTGTCTGAGTACTTCCCTTTTCAGAATTATTTGGAGGAATAAAGTTCTTAAGCATAAGTGCACCGTATCCTTCAAGAAATTCAATATTATCCACAAAACCCTGATTTCTCTGAAAAAGCATATATCCGCCATCACGTGCATTAACCCTGAAGTTTTCCGATTTCATTTCCTGCTTGAATTTCTCAGTAAGCTGGGTTCTTTGAGTGTAAAGCTGTTCTGGATTTTTTGTGCCGTTATTCTGGTCGAACCAGATATAATAAATCTCAAAAAGCATTAACCCAAGAAGAAGATAACCGAAAAGATTTGAATTAATCTTCTTTCCTGAATAAAGGAATAAAACGATTAAGAATAATGCTGAAATTAAAAAGAAAACTAATGCCTGACTTTTGACATATGCAGAAACCTGAGCAGCCTGCTGTAAATTGACAGGTAACAGCATACCTGAAAATGTTACAAAAAACAGTAATAGAATAACAGAGCCAATTGTTATTAAATACTTTTTAGAGAAATACTCATTCTGCTTATCATCTTTTATTATTCCGTCTGTACCAATCATTGTCAATAATAAAACAGCCATCATCATTATGTAAACTATATGTGCAGGATTCCTGAACCTGCTAAAGAAAGGAACGAAATCGTACATTAACTTATGAAAGAAGAAATTCCCTCCCAACGAGAATAAGAACGAGAATGCAATAATAAACAATGAGAAATATGCTAATGTAATGTGCTTTTTCTCCTTGAAGAAATATTTTACTGAAGGATAAAAAAGAACAATTACTAAAACCGATACGAAGACGTTAGATACTGAGAACATCCACGGTCCTTCCTGGTGGTTCGACCAGTATTTCAAATCTGTAATTTTTTCATTTCCTGACCATACTCCAAAATATTTAGGAATGATTAGTGTAATATAGTCGTATATGTGCATCGAACCCTGTTT
>CAIUQV010000577.1 GCA_903901375.1 uncultured Ignavibacteriota bacterium | reverse complement strand
GGGGGAAGCGTTAAAGACAGGATTGGAAAACTGATGGTTGAGAATGCTGAGAAAGAAGGAAAGCTTAAACCCGGCGGTACAATAATAGAAGCAACGAGCGGCAATACAGGAATCGGATTGGTTCTTGCGGCTGCAGTAAAAGGATATAAATCAGTAATAGTGGTAACGGATAAGGTTTCACTGGAGAAAAGAAATTATCTTAAGGCATTCGGTGCAGAAGTTGTTGTCGTTCCGAAGAACGTAGGTCACGACCATCCTGATTATTACATGAATAAGGCACAGTCGATTGCAGATACTACTCCGAACTCATTATATATAGCACAGTACACAAACGAATCAAACCCACTTGCACATTACCTTACTACAGGGCCTGAAATCTGGGAAGCAACTGAAGGAAAGATAACTCATTTTGTTGCCGGACTTGGAACTGGCGGAACGATAACAGGCACTGCGAGATACTTGAAAGAGAAAAATCCGAATATAAAAGTAATAGCAGCAGACCCTATTGGCTCGATTGCAAAATTATACAAGGAAAAAGGCGAGACAGGCGAGACTTTTCCTTATCTCGTTGAAGGAATAGGGCTTGATATAATACCGGAAATAATGGATTTTAATCTGATTGATGAAGTTGTTGAAGTTAATGATAATGATTCTATAAATACCTGCAAAGCACTTACTAAAGAAGAAGGCATGTTCTGCGGTGCTTCTTCAGGAACGCTTGCTCATACTGCGATAGGTATTGCAAGAAATCTTGACGAAACAGGAGTTGTTGTATTTATTGTATGTGATACAGGAGAAAGATATCTTTCAAAGTATCATAATGATGAGTGGCTTGCACAGAACAATATAAAGTGAAGTTAGAAGTAAAGATTGTGACATGAAATGAGATATTTAAGAATCATATGTTCAGAATTACTTTTATAATATATTTAGCAATACTATTATTCATTTCACAGCTTTCTTATTCACAGGGATTCAGGGAATTAGAAACTAAAGATTCATTAAATACTCACACCAACATAGATGTAAGCCTTTTCAGGGCTATAAACAATAACAGGTGCGGGTTATCAAACGCAATAATACCGTTAACAGATAAATCAGTTTTACCATTCAGTATTGCAGTACCAATAGGTCTCGCAGGGATATCAAGGATTGATGAAAATTATTACGATGAGAATTCTGCTGTACTACTTTTATTATCCGAAATAACATCAACAGGAATCACATTCGGAATGAAACAGGTTTTCAAACGGGAAAGACCTTTCGTGACGCTAAGAAATGTCAGTTATGATAAATACAATTCCCCTACTGACAGATACTCATTCCCATCGGGACATACGGCAACTGCTTTTTCAATGGCAACTTCACTGACGCTAAGGTATCCGGACAAACCGGTAATAATTGCAATGTCATACCTTTATGCAGCAATAATCGGTTACGGAAGAATGTATCTGGGAGTACATTATCCGTCTGATGTAATAGGAGGAATGATAATAGGCAGCGGCTCTGCAGCACTGATTTATTCACTGAGAAAGGAAATAATTGACGTTAAGAACAATCTGTTCAACGAGAAATACAAGCAGGATACAAATAATATTAATGAAATGCCAGCTTATATGATACTGGGAATGTCAATCGGGGCCGATTTACTTAACAATCTGCTTCAAGACAAATTAAAGGGAAACAAAGTAACATTCTCCTCGGGTTTTAACAATTTAACGGCAAGCATTAATTTCTGATATATACATCTTCAGCAAATAATTTAATTATCATCGGATGAGAATTAATTTTCAACACTTCTAATTAAATTGAATTACAAAGTGCTTTATTCTATTTTATGAACAATGGCAAATATCAAACCCGGGAATAATAATACTTTTGAGAATACGACTTTTGTAGTATGCGACGTTGAAACTACAGGCATGTCTGCCGTTCATAACAGAATAACCGAAATAGCTTTAATAAAAGTACGTGATGAAGAGATAATAGATTCCTACACAACTCTTATAAACCCCGGACAGCACATCCCTTATGGTATTACACAACTAACAGGAATAAGCAATGAGGATGTTTTTGACAAACCATATTTCAGCGAGATATCTGACGAAATACTTAAATTTATTAATGATACAAATGCTGAAGATGTAATATTTACGGGACACAACGTTAACTTTGACTTTGCATTTCTTTCGGAATCGTTCAGAAGATTAGACAAGCCTGTATACATTAACTATAAAACACTATGTACCTGTAAACTTGCGAGAAGATTATTAAAATCTTTAAAGAGCAAATCATTGGGTAATGTAGCAGAACATCTTGGAATACGTATAAAGAAAAAGCACAGGGCTTACGACGATACACTTGCGACCGCTAAGATACTGATACACTTCACAAGAGAGCTACAAGATGAGTATGAACTTGAGACACCAGAAGATGTACTGCGATTTCAAAACTCAAAAATATTTTCCGGAGAGAACAGGCCCCTGGCACTAAAAAGGGTTAATATAAATCTGAAGGATATTCCGAAAGATCCGGGAGTTTATTTCATGCGAAGCTCTTCGAATGAGATTATTTACATTGGGAAAGCTAAATGCCTTAAAGACAGGGTTTCATCTTATTTCAGACACAATGATAACCTGTCGTACAAGATTAAAAAACTATTAACGAGTGTCCGTAAACTTGAATTTGAAGTAACGGATTCAGAATTATCTGCACTAATACTTGAGTCAAGGATGATTAAGAAATACAAACCAAGGTTTAATACAGCTATCAAGCGATTCAGGTTTCATCCGTTTCTTAAGTTTGATGTACAGAATGATTATCCGAAACTTGACACTGTTTACGAGATAGAAAACGATGGTGCATATTACTATGGTCCATTTTCCAGCAGAGGGACGGTAAGACATATATATAAAGACATATACGATAATTTTAAGATAAGGAAGTGCGAGGATAAATCAATAAAAGCCTCCAAAGATAAACCGAATTGTATGTATTATGATATTGGCAAATGTGAAGCACCCTGCAACCTTACAATACCCAAAGCAGAATACAGGGATGAAGTCAATAAGGTACACAGGTTTATAATTGACGAGACTAAACACTCGGCGACAGGAAAATTAATGAAACTGATGAACGAATGTGCTGAAAATGAGAATTATGAGAAGGCTGCTCTAATGAGAGACAGAATATCCGATATACAGAAAGTGATGAGTTACAGGAAAGTGATTACTTCAGCAATCAATAACAAGAAAATTATTATTAAGTGCGACAATGACAATAAACGGGAACTCTTCTTCATACAAAATGGAAAACTAATGAAGAGTGTAACACTGAACAGGGATGATGAATTTGACCAGAGATCTATTAAGGATGAACTATCAGATATTATTGAATTACTTTATTTTTCTCTGAATAAATTTGTAAAGCATAAATACACACAGGAAGAACTTGATGAGATTAAAGTAATATCGAACTGGCTTGCCTTAAACAGGGACAGGAACTCATCGCTGGAACTTAACGATGAATACAATGCTGACGAGCTATTAAAATTCTGTCTGAGATAGATTAATCCAGTTGTTTCATTAACAATTGTTTAGTATTTCCCGATTCTAATTTTAATATCAATTCACAAAATAACCTATATTCTTCTTTTCTTTTAGAATTTAAGAATTTTCTAAAGACATTGAGGGATTTATTTCTGTATAATAAATTATCTTTATATTTCATTTTCTTCAATATTTCAGTAAAATTATCAATTCTTACAATTAGCATATCAATATCATGTATAAGTCCTGCTTGTTCAACAAAATTTTTAATTTGTTTCTGTACGGCATCAAGTTTTACATTAAAAACTTCATTAGCGAACTCAACTATATATCTAAGCGGTTTTGCTTTTAATCTCATTTTGTGAAGTTTCTTCTTATCTGATGGATTATTTAATACTGCTTCAGAATAACCAAAGGTTATATTGTACAACTCCGGAATAGCAGACCAGAAATACTCCTTTGCATTATGCAATGTGATTTCTTTGCCACTTGCAAACATGTCGGACATTAAGAACTCTATAAACGAATCTTTATCTTTTACAAAGTCCAATATGATACTGTTCTTTTGTACCCTCTTCCTCTGGTATTTTGAGTTCCGAATAAGATGGTTTAAGAAACTGGTTAGAACCGGGTCATCTTCCTTTATTTGTTTGCAATAGTCTTTTGTCATAGAAATGCACACATCTGTTTCTCTGGAGTTACTAAGAAGTTTGATAATATGAGCTATTTTACTGAAGTGGGAAGTGTAATCTGTATTTGATAATTTTCCAAAAAACCCAAATACTGATTCGAGTCTTCTACCCGCCACTCGTGACTGATGAATGTTTTCTACTGTGGGTTCTTTAATAAAGTTTTCAAGATT
>CAIUQV010000576.1 GCA_903901375.1 uncultured Ignavibacteriota bacterium | reverse complement strand
CTGATTTTCTTATCCGGTATGAATGGATAATCAAGAACCAGTACAGAAGGAGTTTCTCTTTTCTCTTCAATTTTTGATTGTTCATACATTGGCATTAGGAAAGCAATAATCTTTGCCTGAATTTCAATGTTTCTTGTTAATCTTAGAAAATTTAGTGCTATTTCTGGTTTGCCTTTCAGTGACAGCAAATCTGTAGAAACGTTATTATTTTTCATGTTATCTAACTGCGATTTTAGAAGGTTGATCTTTGTAACCTGCTGTTTAACTTCGGGTTGATCCTGTGATAACATTTTCTTTAGAATATCAAGTTTAATCTCTTCTCCTTTTATTTCGACTTCTAGCTGTATACCAACCTGTGACGCAGCTTTTATTTGTAAATCAGGTGCAATTCCATAAGTATCCTGAAAGCTTTTCAGACTATCTTCACACTTTTTTAAATCCAGTTTTGCCTGGTCATATCTTTTTTCTATAAACTCTCTATTGTTTTTAGCATTAAGGACATTAAGCTCAACATTAATCTTGTTGAGTGTATTGACCAAATATTCAACTATTTCTTTTGCTTTTTTGGGGTCTTTATCATAAACTCCAATTTCCATTGTACCTGCAATTTTATCTTTCTGAAGTTCCATTACATTCTTCCTAACATATTTCAATGCATCGTTCATAAATTTAATATTTTCTTGCTCCATTATATTAAATTTAATTATCAAATCCTCCAGAGACCTTCGGCTATTAAGGATATTATCATAAAGTGCAAGTTCTTTATAAACAGATCCCCCTCCTGCTAATTCACCGAGATCCATTCCACCAGCCAATCCAGCACCACCTATTAAACTTGAAATATCTCCAGCCTTTGTTGTTGTCTTTACTGTAGCATATGAATAATATATCGGGTCCAGAACAAAGAAAACAATAAACATTGTAATTAAAGTACAAGAAATGGTGAATATCAGAATTATTTTCTTATACCTAAAAATAACATTTAAATAATCGACTAAACTAAAATCTGTTGTTTTATCTGACATTGCTATGATTAAAATTCAATTTAAGTTTCTATTTGCTTTGCTGTTTAATAAGAAGATAAGTAGTGATTAAGCTTGCTACTATACCAACTGTTGTCGCAAAAATAGAAAATGATTGTGTAAATTCCTGAGGCGTCCTTTTAGGTACATATATAAAATCACCAGACATAACTTTTGTTTCATCTACTTTATACCATCCCCTCGAATTAAATTTAATTACCCTTGTATCGCCTTTGTCAGCAGCTAACGAATATCCACCAGCTTTTTCTATATAGTATTCATAATTTGCGCCTTCTTTATACGGGACATAACCTTCATTTGAAACCTGTCCGTACACATAAACTACTTTTTTATCGTCATTTATATAAATTACATCTTTATCTTCAATAATAATATTCTGTGTTGAATCATTCTCTTTAAATAATTTCTCAAAATCTACGACCATTCTGTTTCTGCGTGAGATGACATCTCTTTCAAAGCTTAATTTATCTTTTTCATTTACAATTAAATCATTAGTACGCATATTAATTAAAATTTCATTTGTATCTCTTTTCAAATATTCCTGGTCATACCTTCTAAATACAATAGATAAAGGTAAATAAGCTGTATTTTTAAAGCCTCCCGCCATTTCAATAACATCTTTAAGTCTTGTATTTTTCTGAGAGATTGGATAAATGCCAGGCATATTGACTTCTCCTAATACAGTTATACTATAATTCTGTATAACGTCACCACGATATTTCACAAAAATTCTGTCATAATTATTCACTTTAAAACTCTTATCATCATCATATTTTAAATAATGTGATTCAAACTTTTTTGTCTCTGGGTTAGTCCTAAATAAGATTATGCTATCTTGTTGAGCAGTTGCATCAAATCCTCTACTTAGCCCTATAACTGATTCTAAAACATCAAGAGTATTATATTCGTAAACACCAGGTAATTGTACAGCACCAGATATTGTAACATAATTTTTGTCAAGCTGTCCTAGAGGAATTTTTACAAAATCACCTTCAATAAGATATGGATTATATTCATCTTTATTAGTTATAAAATAATTATAAAGATCAACTTTTGACATACTACCATCTTTATGATAAATTTCAATATTTCTTAAGGATACAGCAGGTTGAAAAAATTCTGTTTTATTATTAAATGTATATTGAGCCCGAGTTACGTTAGTTGTATCATAATAAACATAATTCATAATGTCACTAACCCTATTCATAGAATTGACCTCAATTTTTCTCTGAATAATACTTGAAACAGTTATAAGAAATGTTTTTGGTGTTGATAATACAAAACTTATCTCACTTGAATAATACCTCTTTTTAACTGCACTAATGACTTTATTTTTGGCTTCTGATAAAGTCAATCCATCGACTTTAACTTCTCCAACCGTTGGAATAACAACCGAACCCTCAACATTTACTGTTACAGGTAATTGTTGATTTAGAAATCCATATATACCTAAAGTAAATACATCATTTGGACCAACAATGTATTTATCTTTATTTACAGCTTTATCAATAATTACTGTTTTTAGCTGAGTATTTTGGACATTCTGTTGATTAAACGAATTTAAGATATCAGGTGCATCAGCATTTATTTTAAAATTCGAATTCATTTGAGTATTACTAAGATATGGATTTTGTATTTGTGGCTCAGTGGTTGTTGTTTTTTGCGAATAAATATAGGTATTGAAAATTACTGAAATAAGCAAACCAGTTAAAGCTATTTTAATTTTCATCTATATATTAAATTAAAATTAGAAATTGTGTTATTCAATATATCAAGGGTTTCATCATCTCCTTTTGTTTCACAATAGAACCGTAGAAGAGGTTCTGTTCCTGAAGCTCTAATTGTAATCCAACCGTATTCAAAGAAACATTTGTATCCATCAAGAGGGTCTATAGAAATAATTTCTTTACCACCGATGATATCCCCTTTTTTAAGGCTTTTGCATAAATCCAGAGTTTTATTCTTAAGCTCATCAGTAGTATGAACATCTATTCTCTTATAATAGTACTTACCGAATTCTTCATCAAGTTCTGCTTTAAGTTGTGATATACTTTTCTT
>CAIUQV010000575.1 GCA_903901375.1 uncultured Ignavibacteriota bacterium | reverse complement strand
TCGTTGTGTCAGGAATTTCTTCCTGACAACGTCAGGACGTAAGTCCTGACGTACACAATAATTGTAGAATTATTTTATTAATAGCATCCGCTTAGTTTCTGAAAACTCCCCTGCCTGAATCTTATAGAAATACACTCCGCTGGAATATGCCGAAGCATTCCACTGTGTGCTGTATGTGCCGGGTTGAAGCTGTTCGTTTACGAGTGTTTCTACTTCGCGACCTGAGACATCATACACTTTCAGCACTACATTGCTGACAACTGACAACGAAAAACGAACAACTGTAGAAGGGTTAAACGGGTTTGGATAGTTCTGGTATAAGCCGAAACTTATTGATTCATTTTCGTTGTTTATTTGTGATGCTAAGTCAGTCAAATACGTTGCATAAAGAGCAGTTTTTCCGTTCAGCAATTTTTCGCATACGAGTATCAGTTTAAAATAATTATTCTTAATGATAGGTGAACTTGCTGTAACATTTGAATTTACTGCTGCATTTCCGAGATAATAATTTTTCCAGAACATTTCATTGGGCGGACTGTTATAGTATAAGTTTTTAATCACTTTTAAAGAGGTCGAATCATTTCTTTTATTAATGCAGCCAAAAGCTGTGAAACTCCACCAGGTAAGATTGTTTGTAATAATTCCGAAACTATTTCCGTCTGAGTTTGAATTCTTACCTGAAACAGGAAATGTAAAAACATCCCCGTTTATTCCGATTGAGTGAGTGCCTCCAAGTGTATCGTATTCATAAAAAAACCTGCCGTCTGATATGCGAAGGTTTTCCTGCGATTTTGGTTTGTACATTTCATTACCTGCATTCCAGCTCACAATACCTACAGTATAATTTTCGGTAAATGTTTTTGTATAAATTCTTTTCAGTGTGTCGCTTAATGCCATACTGAAATATATATTTCTTGTTCCACCCATACTTCCCATTCCAATAGCAGGGTTAAGGCAGTTGTAGGATATATTAGAAGTAATGTTTGTATCGGGATACCAGGTTGCGGGGTTTACCCTGTATGATTTGAAATACACATCATTATTCTTTATGTATGCGAGATAATAGAAACTGTATTGAATCGGAGCAGTTCTGTTACTGTAAATAACCGGGTTCGTTTCGTTTTGTGCTGTATTGGCAATCACAACAGGTGCAGACCATATCCCGGAAGTGTTTAAGGAATAATAAATATCCCAGTTCCCCGATATGTTGGATTGCCACGTTATGATATTATCACTCATTGAAGGATTTATGTTTTGCCCTGTCGGATTATTTGTTAGCATTATTTCTGTGCCAATACTATCATAATAAACTCTTCTTAGAGCAATATTGGAATTTGTTGAATTCCATTTTTCATATACAAGTACTGAAAACGCATTACTACTGTTATAATAAAACTTTGGATTTTTATAATCATACTGGCTTGATGATAAAACAACCCTCAAAGAATCGAAAGTAACCAGTTGTGAATAAGAATTAATACTAAATGCAGATAGTATTACAAATAATAATATTAACTTTTTCATAATCCTGTGATTATTTAATTAAAAGTAATTTCTTTGTCTCTGAAAACTCCCCTGCTGTTATCTTATAGAAATAAACTCCGCTGGAATATGCAGAGGCATTCCATTGTGTGCTGTATGTACCGGGCTGTAGCTGTTCGTTTACGAGTGTTTCCACTTCGCGTCCTGAGATGTCGAAGACTTTTAATAGAACGAGATCCCCGCCAAGACCATGCGGGGATGACACCTGGGGTACGGTAAACTTTATCGTTGTCGAAGGATTAAATGGATTTGGATAGTTTTGGCTGAGTGAATATGCTGATGGGATTTCTGTGCTGATTTGATTTACTGCTGTTAATACTGAGCCATATATAACTCCATTGTAACCCGCTGCCCATCCTTTTTGCAAATCAGAAAATGTTATACATGTAAGAGTTGAAGATGGATTTTGCAAAGTTACATCCCAGCTGATACATCCGTTAGTTGTTCTGTAGATTTGAGCACCAATAGCCCAGCCCGTAGTTTCGTTATGAAAGAAAGAAATAGTATGGTATGTCACACCGGTGCTTAAAAGCTGCCAAGTATTTCCGGCATCAGTTGTTTTATAGTATCTGTTATTATTATATGAAGTATCAATGTTTGCCTGAATAATTCCTGTATTCTGATTGAAGAATACAATGTTTTTTAACTGGTGCAGATATTTTGTAAAAGTTATGTTCCAGTTCAATCCTGAGTTTGTGGTTTTATAAACGATACCCGAATCGATGTTATTATAATCTTCCCACACTTTCGAAATATAGTAACCAGTATTGTTATTTATGAAAACAACTTTTTTAGTATTCTTTGTGCCGGGCATAATGAGCCAGTTTGTACCACTGTTTGTTGTTTTCAAAATACAGCCGCGAAGGACATTATCAGTAAATCCATAACAAGCTGCAAAGCCAGTATTGGAATCAAAGAACGTAAGGTTGTAAGGGTAGTTAAAATCCGAACCGCTATCCATTTGAATAAACCAATTAGCACCTCCATTAGTTGTTTTTACAATCATGACACGGCCTACAACATTCGGGATAATGTCGCCGCCTGCTGCCCAGCCGGTATTTCCATCAATGAAATGAATTGAATAAAGATTGTAAGACGTGCCTGAGACCTGAAGATTCCAATTCAGACCGCCGTTTGTGGTTTTGCTTATAACTCCGGCATATCCGCAAAGCCAGCCTGTCATATTATTGATAAAATATATATTATTTATTGGAGAAGTTGTTCCGCTTTGCTGTGGAGCCCATCCAATTTGAGAAAAAGAATTTACACTCATCCCAAGGATGGGAAATAATAGCAAAGTTATAAATACTTTTTTCATACTAATGATACTTTGATATTAATATCCCCTGAGACAAAAGTCTGCGGGGTTTAAATCGTTGTGTCTGTAATTTCTTCCTGACACAGTCAGGACGTTAGTCCTGACGTGCACAAAACACTTGTCCTTATATTGCGTTCCAACGCCTGAGCGCAGGAACGATATTTATATACAAACAAAAAAAGGTCAATACCTAAAATATCAATACTTGTATTGATGTTTTAAACACTGACCCGGTTTGTCTGTTTTTTATCATTGAAAAGTAATTAAAATTTCTTTTCCATAATTGTAAATCTTTAGGAAGATATTTATACTTTCTTTAAGATGCAAGATATTAATGAAATAATAATTTTTTATTTATAGCGATGGTAAGATGGATTATTTAGCTCCAGAACTGACATTTTACAAGATGCAGGAAAAGGTATATCCTCTTAATTAATACTCTTTATAGATCCTTGTTATCAATATTCTTTATCAATCGTATTCAATGAAAAAGGATTTGTTTGGAGCTTCGGGCGGAGGTGCGGGTTTAGGAATTGGGTTTGCGGGTTTAGAGCCTTTGATGTAGAAGCCGCCGATATGAGCCCATTTGTATATTAGTGCAGGCTGATTTATTGAGACTACTGCCGGAAAAACAATGACTGTTTTAAAGTTATCTATGAATGAGAAAGAATCTTTTTCGGTATCAAAAGTAAATGTTATTATTCCATCATCGTCTTTATCGTATTCTTTAGGCTTTTCAGAAAGGAATAAATTTACCTTATTTGGTTTTGCGTCGGGAACTACAGGGTCTTCTGCGTGAATGAGCGCCAGAAAAGTAAAAGGCGGGTCGAAGAATTCATCCTGCCTTTTTAAATATTCCAGTGGCGGAGTGACGCTGAATTCAAGAGTAAGTTTATCTTTATCGAGAGAGATGTTCTTATTTTTGTAATAGAAATTAGGAGGGAGAATATGAAATTCAGAACTAATGCCCCAGGATTTAATGTTGTTGTGATTGTACTTAAAAATCATAAGGTTTGTGTAATGTCCCGGCATTTTAGCGAATTTCCATACAGTTTTAACTAATGGTGGTCTGTTCACGAAATTACAGAATTTAGTAATCTTAGTGAAGATTTCTTCGTTCTTAAGGGCAGCTTCTGAATTTGACTTGTTGTAAGCTTCGTTAAGCTGATAGGCAATAGTCTTTTTATTCTTATGCTTGTAAACAGTATTTCCTACTTTTCCTGATGGAGTTCCAAGTGTACCGCCTCTGATTCTTGCCATAGTATTTGGGTTAATATGTAATTAGTAAATTATCAGTTGAGTTTAGTATAGATTTTATTACTTTTCAGTATAGATTGATATATGATTCAGTATAGATACAAGCCAAGACAATGCCAAGATAAGTATAAGTAAAGTGTGTTTCAAGTGAGTTTGAACTGGGTTTGAAGTGTGTTTGAAGTGGGTTTTTAGTGAATTCTCTGATTTATCAGTGATTTATGTAATTTTAGTATGAAATTAATAAGTTTAAGAGCAATTTATTAACGCTTCAAACTGATAAATTACAGTTATTTATAATATACGTAATTCTGATGAGAAAGTCAAGGTAAATACATTTATTTCTGTAAACACGCATTGCGTCAAAAAGAATGTAACCAAGGGTATTGCAGAAATACGTTCGTTGCCTCATAAGTAATGTAACCGTAGTATAAAGATAAAAAGGGCTACTTTTTATGAC
>CAIUQV010000574.1 GCA_903901375.1 uncultured Ignavibacteriota bacterium | reverse complement strand
TTCGGGGTTTAAATCATTTTTATTTGCAAGATATATAAAAGTTTGTACTTCGTTCTTACCCCTATTTCATTGGGAGTTTTTTTGCATTGAACCCCGTTCGGGGTTTTTATCTTTTTTATTTGCAAGATATATAAAAGTTTGTACTTCTTTCTTACCCCTACATCAATGGGAGTTTTTTTGCATTGAACCCCGTTTGGGTTTTAAACTTTTTTTATTTGCAAGATATTTAAAAATTAGTACTACTTTCTTACCCCTACATCAATGGGAGTTTTTCGCATTGAACCCCGTTCGGAGTTTTTAACTTTTTTTATTTGCAAGATATATTTAGAAGCCTAAATAATTTATAAATTAATGTCTGTTATATCTTTTGAATATGACTTAATAAGCTTCCAGGCATTGGTTACGTGGCGTTCTTCTACGTTTGTCTGTGCGATTACCATTCTGAGAGTAAACTTTCCGTTTAGCTTTGTATGCGTCAGATATATACTTCCGGAGTTGTTCAGTTTATGCATCAGTTCTTCGTTTATTCTGTTTAACGAAGTTTCTTCTGAAATGTTATGCGGTTTATACCTGAAACAAACGACGTTTGCGTTTAACGGTGCGAGGATTTCAAATTCTGTATCGCGAGAAATCTTATCGTATAAGTCCTTTGCGAGTTTTAGATGATACTTTACTTTTTCTTTTAATCCTTCAACTCCGAACGAACAGATTACGAACCAGAGTTTTAATGCGCGGAACCTTCGTCCGAGCGGTATGCCCCAGTCACAGTAATTGTTGGCGACGTTGTCTGAACGTGTCTTTAAGTATTCGGGAATAATTTCAAAAGTATTTAATAAAGCATTCCTGTCTTTTATGAAGTATGCTGAGCAGTCGAAATTTGTGAACATCCACTTATGAGGGTTGAAGACGAATGAATCCACATCTTCGATTCCTTCAATCATCCATCTGTATTCAGGAAGAATGAGAGCCGTGCCAAGCATTGCGGCATCAACGTGAAGCCAGTAACCATACTTCTTTTTCAGAGCAGAAATTTCTTTCAACGGGTCGATGGCTGTAGTACCTGTTGTACCAAGTGCGGCAACCACACAGAGCGGTTTGTATCCTTTTTGCAAATCGCTTTCGATTGCCTTTTCAAGTTCTTCGGGAATCAAAGCATAGTTTTCATCAACTGCAATTTTAACAAGGTTATCCCTGCCAATACCTGCAATCTTAACTGCCTTTTCGACTGATGAATGAGTTTCAGTAGAGCAATACACCCTGTACTTTTCGTTGCCGCCGAAACCTTCCTTATTTATTTTAAAATCAGAATGATATTCACGCGCAGTGAGGATTGATGCGAGTGTTGACGTGGAAGCAGTATCCTGAATAACTCCGATAAAATCTTTTGGCAGTCTAATCATATCCCTGAGCCATATCATAACTTTCTCTTCGAGTTCAGCCGCTGAAGGAGACGTTTCCCACTTCATACATTGAGCACCGAGTGCCGAAGTGAGCATTTCAGCGAGCAGAGAAGGGACGCTGGAATTTGCGGGAAAGTAAGCGAAGAAATTGGGGCTTTGCCAGTGGGTGATTCCGGGCATAATGATATTCTGAAAATCACTGAATATGTTTTTG
>CAIUQV010000573.1 GCA_903901375.1 uncultured Ignavibacteriota bacterium | reverse complement strand
TATCATTCGAATACCTTTTGCCTTCATTGCAAGGGCAATGTCATCCTGTAAAGATTCTATTTTAGAGAGCTTAACTTCAGGTGCAGGAATTAATTCGTAAAGAGTAACCACAGGTCCAGGAGTAGCTGCAATATCTTTAATCTCGATTCCAAACTTAAGAAGTTTTTCCTGCAGCAATCTGCCATTATGTTTCAATTCATCGTCAGAAATTACTTCAGAATCTTCTTTTGACGGATTATCGAGTAAATCGAGCGGCGGGAATTTATAATTTTCAAGTTTCTCTTCAATGAAATCATCTTCCTGCATACTTTCAAGGCCATCAAGTTCATTCGAGTTTTCAGGATTAATATCAGTTTCGGATGCTTCTTCCTTTTTAGGTGTTTTAATAATCAGATCGTCAATTTTCTTTTTCTTCTTTTTGTCGGCAGCTGTTTCTTTTGGTTCCTTTTTAATTTCTTCTTTACGAACATCTTCTTCGGAATCAACTTTAATATCCATCACATCATCTTTAGGAAGAACGCTTATCGGTGACTGTGGTCTATTGATTTCCGTATCCTTTATTAATTCAGCTTCTTCCGGAATTCTACTTTTTAATCTTCGAATTTTATCTCTTTCTTTTCTAAGTGCATCCTGAATATCGTTATCCTCAACGGTTTCTGCTCTGGACAATTTCTCATCTTTTGTTGCGACAAGGTCTTCTTTTTCCTTATGAAATTTCTCTTTAATCTTTTCAAAAAGAATCTTTATTCTTGCAAGCGACCTAAGGATATTACCATCAATAAGGAGCATTAAAACGAGTACAAACAAAATCGTAAAAATCAAAGATGCGCCAACACCTCCAAGACCGTAGTAGAAAATAGAAGCGATGAAATTTCCTGTGGCACCGCTATAAGCACCTGTCATATAATCTGTGCCCACAAAAAACCTAATCAAGCCTGCTGAAGATGAAAGCATTGTCATCAATAAAACTATATAAACAGATATTGTTACCGGCTTAGAAAGTTCTTTCCTTCTGAAGAGAGTATATCCGATAATGACAAGTATGACCGGTATTAATGAAGTGAAATAACCAAACAGGTTTTCAATCGAAACATTTGCGACAAAAGCTCCTGCTATTCCAAGAAGATTGTTAATTTTATAAAGAGAAGAATAAGTTTCTTTTCTGAATATATCGAAGAATGAAAACTTTAACAAAGTCTGTGCGTCAGCTTTTGAATAGCTGAGAATAGCAATAAATGAAAGAATCCCAAGCACAGAAATAAGAATACCGATTAACCGGATTTTAAAATTCTCGGAAATCTGAAATTCTTCCTGTTGACTTTTTCTGCTTTTCCTTTCAGGTTTTGAAGCTGAAAGTTTTGCTTTCATCTTTTTATTCATTCTTTGTACTGCCGGGTTTACTGCTAATGTTAATTCTTTTCATCTTTGATTTCTCAGATGCTTCAGAATCAAAGGTTTCTTTAAGTTTAATTATATTATTTTTAAAAGTCGGTAGACTTTTAAATGAATCAATATTCGAACAATACTCTAAATCTTTATCAAAGCCAAGCGAAATAAGATATTTTCCATGCTCGCTTTTCTTAAACATATTTAACACTCTGTGCTGGTCGGGTTTTGTATTTTTATAAACCAGCTGTTTTGCCATCTTATAAGAAACATATCCTGAATCGAGTAATGTATAATTTGATTTACCGTTAATCTCAAATAACTTTGATATAAGCAGTCCGGCGAATACAGAATCTTCAACACAGAAATCATTTAATTTACCTGAACATACGATTATAAAATCTTCGTTAATTTTCAATAAGTGTTCTATAACAGTACTGAAATTCAGGAAACTTGCGAGGACACAGGACTTTGCATATTTAGCTTTAGAAACAGCAACAGTTCCGTTTGTTGTTGAGAAAATAAGAGATTTAGATTTAACGATATCAGGAGAATATTCAAACGGTGAATTCCCAAGTTTGAATCCCTCGATTACCTTACCATTTCTCTCTCCGCAAAGTACAGAATTTCCTAAACCTTTAGAAATTCTTGCAGCCACTGAAACACTTTCAGCAGGTATAACTTCTTTAGCACCATTAACTAATGCAGTCAAAATTGTAGATGAAGCTCTGAGCACATCAACAATGACAACATTTTTATCTTTAAGAGTCAGGTCATCAGAGACCAGTGACTGAGATAAATAAACACCAATATTAATCAAGTAACAATATTTAATTTATAAATCAGGGGATTAAATCAATCCCCCGTTAAGAATAACAATCATATTTTAAAATATCTATTAACTCACAAACGGAGTTTTAGTAACTACGGCTTTGATTCTTCTACCACGAACATCAATTTCAATCTCGGTTCCGTTTTTACTGAATTCTGTAGTAACGTAAGCCAGTCCTATGTTCTTACCAAGCATCGGAGAAGGTGCACCGCTCGCTACATGGCCAATTTTCAGATCACCTGCATAAACATCCTGACCGTGTCTCGCGACCATTTTATCTTCGATGACAAAGCCTACCAGCTTTCTCTTAAGTCCATCCTGTTTTGATTTAAGAATAGCTTCCTTTCCATTGAAGTCTCCGCAATCAAGTTTAGTAATCCAGGCAAGACCTGCTTCAAGCGGATTTGTAGTTTCATCCATATCATTACCATAAAGTCTGAAAGCATATTCAAGTCTGAGAGTATCTCTTGCACCAAGCCCTATTGGTTTAATATCGAATTCTTTTCCGGCTTCAAAAATTGCATTCCATAAATCTTCTGATTTTTTAATATCAGAAGAGGAATAAATTTCGAAACAAACTTTCTCTCCTGTATATCCAGTTCTAGAAATAATTACGTCCTGTCCGGCAATTTTTCCAAACTCAAAATGATAATATTCAATCTTTGAAAGGTCTGTATCAGTAAGCTTTTGCAGAGTTTTCATAGAATTCTGTCCCTGAACAGCCAGAAGCGATGTTTCATCTGAGATATCCTTAATAACAACATCACCAAAGACATTTTCTTTCATCCACTTTATATCTTTTTCGATATTTGAAGCATTTATTACAAGCATAAAATAATCACCACAATGATAGACGAGTAAATCATCGACAATACCGCCATTTGGCAGACACATAGAAGAATACTGAACTCTACCTTTAAAAAGCTGTGAGACATCGTTAGTTGTAAGTTTCTGTACAAAAGCAAAAGCATCTTTGCCGTGAATCTGTACCTCACCCATATGCGATACATCGAACACACCGACTGAATTTCTTACAGCTTTATGTTCGGCAATAATTCCTTCGTACTGTACAGGCATTTCATATCCTGCAAATTCAACTAATTTTGCACC
>CAIUQV010000572.1 GCA_903901375.1 uncultured Ignavibacteriota bacterium | reverse complement strand
GGGAGTTCTGCGTGCCGTTGGTTTTTTGCCTTCACAGTTGTTTAAAATATCTGTCTTGCAATCAATCTTTATGGGATTTATTTCAGGTGTGCTTTCATTGCCGCTCGGTGCATTGCTTGCTTACATTCTTGTTTTTATTATTAATAAGCGTTCGTTCGGATGGACTATGCAGTTGTCAATCGAATCAGGTGTTCTTGTTGAAGCAATGATTCTTGCAGTTGTCGCTGCTGTTCTTGCAGGGATTTACCCGGGATACATCATTTCTAAAATATCGCCCTCTGCGGCTCTTAGGGAGGAATAGACTTGAAGAGATTAATATTTTTAATGTTAATTACAGTTATATTTTATTCCTGCTCGGAAAAGAAAGCTCTTAATCAAAAAGAATCTTTTACTGTTTCAAACACATTAGGCTCTGCCGATACTACAGGTTTTGAGAAGGCAGTCAACGAAAGAAAATTTGTTTTTCCTTTTGATAACGGTGCTCATCATTCTTTCAGAACCGAGTGGTGGTATTTTACCGGAAACCTTTCTACTAAAGAAGGAAAAAACTTTGGCTATCAGTTTACAATATTCAGAAATGCAATATCACCATTAAAGCAGGACACTGCTTCGGCGTGGCGCTCCAGTCAGGTTTATATGGGACATTTTACTCTTACCGATATAGACAATGACAAGTTTTACTTCTTCGAAAGGTTCAGCCGAGACGGTAATAAACTTGCAGGAGTGGAAGCAAATCCTTTTAAGCTCTGGATTGAGGACTGGACAGTAACAGAAACGCGAAAGGGTAATCATGAATTTCCAGATGTTACATTATCCGCAAAAGATAAAGATATCAGTGTTGAGTTTAACCTTGAGCTTTTGAAGTCTGTTATTTTGCAAGGCGAAAACGGATTGAGTAAAAAGAGTAATGACTTTGGAAATGCTTCATATTACTATTCAGCTACAAAGATTAAGACTTCAGGGAAAATAAACGTCAAAGGAAAAGAGTATTCGGTTGATGGATTCTCCTGGCTCGACAGGGAGTGGAGCACAAGCGCATTATCACAAAACCAGAAAGGATGGGACTGGTTTTCACTGCAGCTCGATAACAATACTGAACTTATGTACTACCAGTTAAGAAACAAAGATGGAAGTGTTGATGCGTCGAGCAAAGGCTCAATCGTTCTGCCGGATGGTGTAAAAGAAAACTTAAAACCTAAAGATGTTATTCTAAAACCAACAGGGGAGTGGAAAAACAATATAGGGAAAGTATATCCGTCAGGATGGAAATTAAGCATTCCGTCCCGCAATATTGAATTGACTGTAATACCGGCAATTAAAAATCAGGAATTGGATGTGACAGTAAAATACTGGGAAGGTTCTGTTGTTATTAATGGAAATTACTTGGGAAAGAATATAAACGGCAAAGGATACGTGGAACTAACGGGATACGCTGATTAGTATTTGAAAATCTTTTCACCATTTTATTGTTTTAGGCTCTGTGTGCTCTGTGCACTCTGTGGTAAGAAATTATATAAATCTGTTCTTCTTTCAATTCCCTAATTTATATTAACTTAATTCTTTATATTTGTACTTAAATGAATCCAACAAGGGCGGAAATATCGTTAAACAAACTTGAGTTTAATTACGGTCAGATTAAAGAACATCTGCACCGTATTAATCCTCATAAGAAAATTAAAGTCTGCGGAGTAGTAAAGGCAAATGCCTATGGCCATGGCATAAGGGAAATCAGTCAGAAACTTATATCTCTTGGCGCTGATTTTCTCGGCGTTGCTAATTACGACGAAGCCATTAAATTGCGCACGACTATACCCGACGCAAACATTCTCGTCTTCGGCACACTTATACATTCTAAACTTAAACCCGCTGCATACGTTTCAAAATTACTGAAGTATAATCTAATTGCTACGGTGGCATCTCTCGATACTGCAAAGTTTCTCGATCAGTATTCTAAAAAGCTGAATAAGAAATTTAAGGTTCATATAAAAGTTGATACAGGTATGAAGCGTATCGGTTTTGATGTTAAGCGTGCATTCAAAAACATTGAACAGGTCTTCACTCATAAGAACCTTGAGATTGAAGGTATATTCACACACTTTGCTACAGCTGAAAGCGCCGATAAGACATTTGCTAAAACACAATTGAATAAGTTTAAAGAACTTCTCCACCTGCTGAAGCAGTCTGGTATGGAGTTTCCTATTGTTCACGCTGCTAATAGCGGTGCAATTCTCGACCTGAAAGATTCTTACTTTGATATGGTAAGACCGGGACTATTATTATATGGATATTATCCTTCGGACGAAGTTAAAAACAAAATTGAACTTATGCCTATTATGAGCCTGAAGTCGAAAGTAACGTTTATTAAAAGAGTTGACGCAAATACGAGTATATCCTACGGAAGAAAGTTCTACACTTCCGATAAAACCTTCATTGGCTCCATACCGGTTGGTTACGGCGATGGTTACTGGCGCTCACTTTCAAACACAGGAAAAGTCAGTATTAATAATAAGCTGTATCCGATTTCAGGAACGATTACTATGGACTGGCTGATGGTAAACCTTGGCGTGAAGAATACTGTTCGTATAGGCGATGATGTTTTGCTTATTGGAAGAGAGGGAAGTAATAATCTCGGTGCCGATAAAATCGCAAAAGTAGTAAAGTCTATTCCTTATGAAATAATATGTTCAATGGCAGACAGGGTTCAGAGAGTGTATGTTTAAAGACAGATTAAAGATAACATATTTCATTGTTCTGCTTGTCTTTACAGTTAATTATTCTTTTGCACAGACTTCAAGAAACTCTAATGTCTGCGATTCAAACTGCTGTGTAAACTTAGGCAGCCTTGTTCTCGACGATTTTAAAGTATCTTTTAATGACGGCTTAAATACCTTCGCCTCTCCTTTTCATTATAATACTAAAGACGCAATTATCGCTGGTGCAGTTTTAACCACCACAGCTCTGCTTTTTACAATAGACGATGAAACTCGTACTTACTTTAAGAAAAACAACAGCTCTTTCAACGATGCTCTGAAAGATATCGGCAACTTTTATGGAAACGTATATCCAACTGTTATAATCGGAGCGGGGTTTTATTCTTACGGACTTTTTGCGGGAAATGATAATATCAGGGTAACAGGAAGAATGGTTTTTGAGTCTGTAGCTATTGCCGGTCTTATAACTACTATCACTAAATCTGTTTTTGGAAGACACAGACCTTATACCAATGACGGTTCAATGAAATTTGAGGGACCCACCATAGAGTCTGACTATTTTTCATTCCCGTCCGGACACTCAACAGTTGCTTTTGCGCTTTCAACAACGCTCGCAAACAGAATACATAATACGTATGTTTCTATCGGACTCTATTCACTTGCCGGAATTACCGCACTCGCAAGAATCTATGACGATAAACACTGGGCTTCAGATGTCTTTCTTGGTTCTGCAATAGGATATTTCGTCGGTGATTTCATTTCAGGAAAAAAGAATAAGGAAACCGCCTATCACATTTATCCAACTATCAACGGACTTAAACTGGTTTATAATTTATAATTCGAAAAATCCTTTTTCCCTTCTTCATTTTTTGTAAGTTAATATTCACTTAAATTATTCTCATATTTTTTAAAAACAAAAAGTAATGAGAACATACATCATAAAGCGTATTCTTCTTATGATACCAACGCTGATTGGTCTCACCGTCATTACTTTTTTTCTGCTTCAGTTCGTACCCGGCGGGCCTGCCGAAGTAGAACTTATGAAACTTCAGTCAGGACAATTACAGGGTTCTGAATCCGGAAGTACTGTTTCAGGTTCAAAAATGACCGAATCAGCATTTCAAAAAATTAAAGAGTTTTATGGATTCGATAAACCTGTTCACATAAGATATTTAATCTGGGTAAAAGGAATTGGAACTGGTAATTTCGGTACTTCAACACAGTTTGCAGAACCTGTATTGTCAGTCGTTGCAAGTCGTTTGCCGGTTTCGATATATTTCGGTGTTATTGGGTTAATCATCACATACATTGTCTGCATTCCGCTTGGAATTATGAAGGCTATGAAAAGCGGATCTAAGTTCGATTTATTCAGTTCGTTCTTTATATTTCTTTGCTATTCAATTCCCGGCTGGGCACTCGGCGCCTTGATGCTTGTTCTGTTTGGCGGTGGCTCACACTGGAATATCTTTCCTCTCGGAGGATTCACATCTTCAAACTTTGATTCATTATCTTTTGTAGATAAGGTATTTGATTTGGTTAAACATACTTTTCTTCCGGTTCTGGCATATGTTATTTCGGGATTTGCAACCCTTACAATTCTTACTAAGAATTCTGTGATAGATGTATTAAGCAAAGATTACATAAGAACTGCTTATGCAAAAGGATTGAAGAACAGGAAAATAATAATAAGACACATACTCAGAAATGCACTTATTCCTCTCGCTACTGGGTTTGGACATTTCTTAAGTGTTCTGCTAACCGGAAGCATTTTAATAGAAAAGATATTCAACATTCAGGGAATAGGATTGCTTGCTTTCAACTCTGTGCTCAATCGTGACTTTCCCGTGAGTATGGGGCTGCTTGTACTTTCGAGTTTACTTCTGCTCCTTGGTAATTTAATTACCGACTTACTTTATGCATTAGCCGATCCAAGGATTAGATTCGAATGAAAAACCAGAAGTCAAATATTAATTCTCTGTTCCATAAACGCTGGCTGAAGTTTAAACTTCATAAACGCGGATATTATTCCTTGTACATTATAATAATCTGTTATGTAGTATCATTTTTTCTCCCTTTGCTTGTTAACAAAGACCCGCTGATGGTAAGGTATAACGGATATTATTATTTCCCTGCTTTAAAATATTATCCTGCAACAACATTTGGTGTACAGTCAAATGGTGAAGCAAACTACCGAAAACTTAAACACCTTTTTAGCGAAAAGAATAATGATGATTTTGTGCTGATGCCCCTTTATCCATACGGTCCTAATGATAACCTTCTTGATGAAATCAATGCTATGCCGCCAACTCCTCCCTCAGCAAAGAACTGGTTTGGTACTGATGACCGGGGGCGCGATGTATTCGCACG
>CAIUQV010000571.1 GCA_903901375.1 uncultured Ignavibacteriota bacterium | reverse complement strand
CCTGCAAGAGCCATCATCATTTTCCAGGTAGAACCCGGAGGATACTTTGTCTGAGTGACACGATTGAATACAGGTTTATCCGGGTCGTTAAAAAGCTTTGCTATTTCTTTTGTATCGGGAGTACCCGAGAACACATTCAAATCAAAATCAGGTTTAGAAACCATACATAATATTTCACCTGTACGCGGGTCAACTGCAATGATAGCCCCGCGGCGTCTGCCAAGAAGCTTTTCAGCATATTCCTGTAAATCGGAATCGATAGTTGTATGAAGGTCAGACCCATTTACAGACTTAATATCATTCTTTCCGTCGTTGTAAGGACCGACTTCCTTACCGTTCACATCAACAGATATAAGTTTGTTTCCTTTTTCACCTCTAAGTTCTTTTTCATAATACTTTTCAAGACCAGTTGTACCAATCAGATCTCCCTGACGATAGAAATTTTCAGTCGATTCCGTAAGCTGCTTTTCACTAATCTCACTGTTATAACCGAAAATATGTGCAGCTCTGAATTTATTGGGATAAGAGCGTAAAGATTCGACCTGATAACTAACGCCTCTGAGTCTATCGCGATTTTCCTCTATAAAAGCTATAGTCTTAAAATCGAGGTCACGTTTTATTTTAACAGGATTGAACCTGTTAGTACCTTTAGCTTTTGAGAGTTCGGTGCGAATATCTTCAGGGTCCATACCAACGAGAGCAGCAACTTCTTCTGTCAGGTTTTTATTAAACTGAAAAGGAGTAATCGTGAGTGTGTAAGAAGGTCTGTTATCAACAACAACTTTCCCTGTTCTGTCGAATATTAAACCTCTTGCAGGAGTTTCAATAATCTTTTTAATAGAGTTTTTATCGGAGACATTTCCATATTCTTTCTGTTCTACGACCTGAAGCTGAACGAGTCTGGCACCGACAGATAATACTGCAAGAAAAATTACAGCAAAGATAATGTATAGTTTATAATCACGATTCACTTAGATAACTCCTGTCAAAACCTTTCTTCCTTGGTAAAATAGTATAAACCAGACTGATAATAGTTGTATAAGTTGACGACGGAAATATGTATAGAAGCATAACTTTAGCAAACAGGATAGGTGTACCCTGAAAATAAAGTCCAAAATATATGAAATTGCTGAGTATAGAGATTGCGAATACTGCAAAGATAAAATTGAACCTGACGAGGAATCTGTCATTTTCCGTCTGAAAGAATCCTGCAATGAATGCTGATACTGAATATGAAAGTGCTAACAAGCCGATGAATGAGCCGCTTAAAACATCGAGCAAAAGTCCTGCAATGAAACCGTAAACTGCGCCCGATATTTTGCCTTCTCTGACGCCGATGTAGATTAATGCGATGATAACGAAGTCAGGTGCAATGTTCAACTGCGACAAAGAAATAAACCATACTACAGTCTTCTGTATAACAATGAGTATGATGAGCAATACTGCATTTCGGATTATTGATTTATAGTCGAAGTTCATTTCTTAGACGACAAATAAGTTTTTTCGAGAATGTATCTTTCCTTATCGGGAAAATGTTTCAGTACAAAAACATTTTCAAGTATTACGAAATTGACGAGCGGAGCAATTTCAATCTTTTTAAAGAGATTATCAAGATTACCGGATTCAGTAACGGTTCCGATAGGAATACCAGACGGGAACAAATTACTGAATTCAGAAGTGATGATAACATCTCCGACAACTACGTCTGCATTCTTAGGAATGTTTGAAACAGTTAATGCTGAAACACCGTCGTAGTTTAAAATACCATCTACGCGTGAACGCTGAACTTTAACGGTTATGTGCAAATCCTTATTCAGCAGAATCTGAGCGAGTGAATAATTCTTACTCGTGGAAACAATCCTGCCAACAAGACCGGCATCAGTAATGACGGGCATATTGACGTACACGCTGTCGTTTTCACCAACGTTGAGCGTGATAGTGTTTCGTGTCTGGATCAGGGATTTATTAACAACGTTTGCGCTGACGAGTCCGAGACCCGTTGCATCCTTAAAAGAAAGCAGTCTTGTTAATCTGATGTTTTCGAGTTTAGATTCCCTGAGACTTGAGACCTCATTAGCGAGTCTGATATTACTTTCCCTGAGCGATTTATTTTCCTGCTGAAGTTCGAAAACATTCGGGATTGAAGAAATACCGCTTTGAACAGTACCGAACATACCGACTGCAACGGCACGGAGAAATCTGACCTGAGTATTATCGTTTGAGAACAGAAATGCCAATGAGAATACAATCAGCACGGAGAGTATAAGATACTCCTTAATGTTTAATATTAGCTGTCCTAATTTCTTCAAGAAATAGTTTTAAACTCTATCTGCTTAGTAAAACTTTTTTGTATTTATTCAAATCTTCAACAACTTTGCCTGTACCTCTTGCGACTGCCGTTAAAGGCTCTTCCGCAACGTGCACGGGAACTCCGGTTTCCACTCTGATTCTTTCATCAAGTCCCTGGAGCAATGCACCACCGCCAGTGAGGAAAATACCGCGGTCAAGAATATCCGAAGACAATTCAGGTGCAGTTTTCTCAAGAGCAACTTTCACTGCTTCAACCATCTGCTGGACAGGAGCGTTCAATGCTTCGCGAATTTCTATAGAGCTAACTTCAGTAAGTTTCGGAACGCCTGCAACAAGGTCGCGACCCTTTACTTCGATTATAATTTCTTCTTCAAGCGGCATAACAGAGCCAACCTGACATTTAATATTTTCGGCAGTAGTTTCACCGATTAACATATTCTGATTTGCACGGAAGAATCTGATGATAGCTTCGGTAAGTTCATCGCCTGCAACTCTGACGGACACACCGTTTGTGATACCTGAGAGAGCGATAACTGCTATTTCAGTAGTACCGCCGCCGATATCAACAATCATATTTCCGAATGGAGCGGAGACATCAAGACCGATACCTATTGCCGCAGCCATAGGTTCAGAAATCAGGAAGACTTCTTTGGCACCTGCTTTTTCGGCAGTATCTCTGACAGCACGTTTTTCAACTTCAGTAATGCCACTCGGAACGCAAATAACTATTCTCTTCGCAGGCATAAAACCGGACGTAATCTTTTTAATAAACTCCTTAAGCATTCCTTCAGCAATCTCGAAATCAGCAATGACACCATCCCTCATAGGCCTGATAGTATTAAGTTCTTTATGAACTCTTCCCATCATCTTTTTAGCTTCTTCGCCGATAGCAACTATCTTGCGTGTAGAAACATCGAAAGTAACGATGGATGGCTCATTAAGAACGATTCCTTTTCCTTTCATATAAATCAGCGTATTAGCAGTCCCTAAGTCGATTGCTATATCATTCGAGAACATTCCAAAAAATGGCATATTTAAAAACCTCTTATAATTTTAAATTATTTATAAATATATTTGAATTAACATTAAATATAACAAAAATAAACGATAATTAATAACTTAATTAATGTCTGAAATGTCTATAACCTGTAAAAACCATACATAATTCCTTTTCATCGGCAGCTTTAATCACTTCATCGTCTCTTACAGAGCCTCCGGGCTGAATCACACAGACAGCCCCTGCACTTGCAGTTTCCAGAAGTCCGTCTGCAAACGGGAAGAAAGCGTCGGACGCAACAACAGTGTCTTTCAAATCAAGACCGAACTGCTTTGCTTTTGAGACTGCAATCTTTGTAGAATCTATGCGTGACGGCTGTCCCCCGCCAATACCGATAGTCTGCAAATCCTTAACGAAGACAACGGCATTTGATTTTGTATGCTTCACAATCTTATAAGCGAATTCCATATCGGCAATCTGATTATCTTTCGGCTGAACTTTAGTTACACACTTCAATACATTCTTATCGAAAACTATGTTATCTTTTTCCTGATGGAGTATACCGCCTGCGACAGTTCTGGATTCCTTTGCTTCAGTAAAGAACTTAAAACTAAGAAGTCTTCTGTTCTTTTTCTTCATAAGCAAATCCAGTACACCGTCTCCGAAAGCAGGAGCAAGAACTATTTCAGTAAAAATCTTATCAACTTCAACAGCAGTATCAAGGTCAAGAGTCTTATTGAAAATCACGATTCCTCCGAAAGGCGAAACAGTATCAGACTCAAAAGCTTTCAGGTACGATTCCTTTAAAACGTTACCAGTAGCTACTCCGCAAGGGTTACCGTGTTTTACGATTGCAGATGTAGGGCCGCAATCCTTAAACTCATTAATCAGAGAATGTGCTGCATCGACGTCGAGAAGATTATTGTACGACAGTTCTTTACCGTGAAGAATCTCAAACACATCGTCGAAGTTAGTCTTCTCGAACACAGCCTTCTGGTGCGGGTTTTCGCCGTAGCGAAGTCCTGCATCCGACTGATTAAGATTTCTGAAATACTCTTTAATATCGTAATCGTACTGCGAGATTAAATTAAAGGCATCGCCTGCAAGTTTCAGAGAAAAAGTATTTGTGATAATACCATTATTCTTATCAAACTCATTAAGATATTCATCGTACTGATTTGTGGAAACAAGCACGGACACGGAAGAATAATTCTTAGCTGCTGCACGAATCAGCGAAACACCACCGATATCAATCTGCTCGATAGCATCTTCAAGCTTCACGTCCGGCTTTGATATTGTTTCCTTAAACGGATAGAGAGTAACAACCACTAAATCAATCAGCTTAAGTTTATGTTCATCAATCTGTTCGAGATGTTTCGGATTATCCTTCTGAGCGAGAATCCCCGAGAACACAGCAGGATGGAGAGTTTTCACTCTGCCGTCGAGCACTTCGGGAAAACCTGTTACAGATTCAACACTTGTTACAGGGATATTATTTTCCTTCAGGAACTTACCCGTACCACCTGTGGAAAGAATCTCAAAACCTCTGTCTATAAGTTCTTTAGCAAAACTCAGCAGACCGTCTTTGTAGTAAACGCTGATAAGAGCCGACCTTTTAGCCATCTAAATTTAATTCTCCTGTTTCAATTTGTTTAACAACCTGCGAATAGTAATTATGTTCAAGTTCCAGAACCCTCTTCTGCAAAGAATGTTCATCGTCACCGGGATTAACCACAAGTTTCTTTTGCAATAAAATCTTACCATTATCGTAAAACTCATCAACGAGATGAATAGTAATTCCAGATTCTTTCGCACCCGATTCGATAACGGCTTTATGAACATTCATACCGTACATACCTTTACCGCCGAAAGACGGGAGCAGAGCGGGATGAATGTTAATGATACGGTTTTTAAACTTGCGGATGACAATAGTATCTACCATTTTCATATACCCTGCGAGCAGAATCAAATCAATTTCATACTCATCGAGAATATCGATATAGAGTTTATGAAAATCGCTTTCAGATAAATCAGGAAAAACTTTTTTACTAATGTGATAGTAATCTATATTGTTAGCGAGTGCGATATCGACAGCGCCGCAATTAGAATTATTAGTAATTAAAAGTTTAAAATCCGAATTTAAAAAGCCATCCTTTTTAGCCTGCAGAAGAGCATTAAAGTTCGAGCCTCCTCCCGACGCAAAAACGCAAATGTTCAAACCGTTTTAATTTAGGGCAAAATACGAAATAAATGTAAGAAATTAAATGGGAAAAGGCTTTTAAAAAGATATTTGCACACGGGTAAAGAGAAAAGACTGGCACACTGATAAGAGCTGAAAGAGACTGATTTACACAGATTATAAATATAGAGAAAGAGATTTTTTTAGGCAGAAGAGAGTTACACCAAAACACCAAAAGAAAAAGAGCAGACACGAATTAACACGAATGGCACGAATTAAATTTTAGGGTGAAGAGAGTTACCACCAAAGCACCAAAACACCAAAAGAGAAAGAGCAGACACGAATTAACACGAATGGCACGAATTAATTTTTAGGCAGAAGAGAGTTACCACCAAAGCACCGAAACACCAAAGAAGAGATTAAATCTGGCAGAAGAGAGTTACCGCCAAAGCACCAAAACACCAAAGAGGAGATCTTTTAAGGCAGAAGAGATTTAACACGAATTACACTAATTAAACGAATTACACTAATTACAACTATTATTATTCAGTGAAAGAAATAATTGATTTGATAAATTATTTTAGTGTGGTGGAATTGAACCAGCCTTTTTCGTACGTGGAAATATCAAAAGATTTCATGAAGGAAGAAGACCATTCGTATGCGGTTCGTCCGGGAATTTTCTTAACGGCAGCAATGAAGAGATAAAGTTTCTTCATATCGGGAATATCGTCACTGGCGAGTGATTCCATGAAATCAACGTTTACATCAGTATAATCATCGGACTCTTCGGAAATATCCAGAGAACGGAAATGGGAAACACAGGAATGTTCTTTTTGCGACATCGGCTCCACGTTCAGGTAAGCAACGATGAAGAGTTTATACGGTAATTCGATAAAGCCTTCGTAAGTGCGAAAGAGTTTATATTTGAATGAAAGAGAATTTTTACTAAAAGAAATATCTTCGACGTTTATGCTAATACCCGGCGGAGTAATACCATT
>CAIUQV010000570.1 GCA_903901375.1 uncultured Ignavibacteriota bacterium | reverse complement strand
CCGGATATTTATTCCTTTACTGACGGAAAAAACGTTACACAGTATTCATATCAGGTAAAGTTTGCCTTTGTTGAATATACTCCGCTTGCTGAAGATAACGGATTGTCGCTTTCTTTTACAGGAGGTCTTATTCCAAATACCTGGGTTCCTAACATAGAAAAAGCTTTCGGGTACAGAGGTGCATTGAAAACACTTAGTGATTATTCCTGGACAACAGGTGCATCCGTAAGTCCTGACGGAACTACCGTTACAAGAACTACCGCTTCGTATATGTCAACAGCAGACCTTGGTTTAACGGCAAAACTTTCACTTCCTGGGAAATATGCTGATTTATCAGTAAGCGTACTTAATGGTAACGGATTCAGAAACTTAGGATATGATAACAGGTTTAAAGACGTTATGGTATCTGGCTTTATTTATCCGCTCGCAGGTGAACTTGCAAAGAAAATGGATGCCGCTAAAAAGATGGGCAAAAACAGAATTGACGGTATCTCCGACCTTACCCTTGGTGGTTACGCATACATTGGTAAACAGGGCAACGGCGAAGGTCAGTATCAGAACAATAGATTCGGTGGAATGGCAAACCTTAAGTTCAATTTCACAAAAATCGGTTTTGTAAAAGTTGGTGCTGAATTAAGCATGCTCTCAAATCAGATTCCAAATCCAAACGTTCTTGACTCTACTGTAAACGGTCGTGGTATCTCTACCTGGCTTGAATTCAATCCACCTGTTGAAGCTTTCGGCGAAAAACTTTCACTCGTTGCAAGATACGATATGTTCGACCCTAATACGAATAAACCCGGTACAAACCTCTTAGGTTTTAATTCAGATAACGGAAAACAGAATTTATTACTGGTAGGTATTTTCTATAAACCTGCAGGTATATTAACTCTTGGCTTAAACTATCAGACTATTTCTTACGAAAAGAATTTCGCAGTTAAATACGACGGTACTTCCACAAGCTCAGTCAGCAAAATCGTTTTTAACACTATTCTCGACTTCTAAAATAAAGATTATAATTTATCTTATAACGGGCTGATTTATTAATCAGCCCGTTTTGTTTTAATCGTATATTACAATTCTTTAATTCTTATTTAACAATTTTTTAATATTATGTTTATACGTCCTTAATACTGCCTTTTTAATTTTGTAATTATTAAAACTATTTAATTAAATATGAAAAGGGAAATAATTACAATTATTTTAGTATTCAGCTTTTTTATCCTCGGTGAACTGTCGGCGCAGTCAATTAAAGGTAAAGTAGTTGATGCTACTAATTCGGAACCTCTGATTGGTGCAACCATAAAAATAGTTGGTACAAGTAATGGAGCCATTGCTGATTTAGACGGTATATACCAAATTGATGGTCTTTTACCCGGTACTTACGATATTAAAATCTCATACATTGGTTATGATGATAAGATAATCAAAAATGTACGTATATTACCAAACGAATTGGTTAAACTTGACGTTGTTTTGCAGATCGATGGATTAACAACAGATGTTATTTTAGTAGAATCAAATACTACTCTCGCAAATGAACAGGCACTTCTGGTTGAGCAGAAAAACTCCGATAAAGTTCAGGACGGTATTTCTGAACAACAGATAAAAAGAGCACCCGATGCTGCTGCATCTGATGTTCTTAAAAGGGTAACAGGTATTTCAATAGTCTCAGATAAATATGTGTTCGTCAGAGGAACATCAGAAAGGTATAACAATACTACATTAAATGGTGTTCTGATTCCGTCTACGGAACCAGACAAAAAAGCATTCTCCTTCGACCTCTTTCCTTCAAACCTTCTGGAAAATATAATTATATCTAAAACATTTACACCGGATCAGACAGCGAATTTCTCGGGAGGACTTGTTCAAATTACAACTAAAGATTTTCCGGATGCTTTTACATATAACGTAGGAGTAAGTTCTGCTTTTACAACTGGAACGAGCACTGAAACGTTTATGAATTATGACGCAAGCGAGAAGAAATTGTTTTTTATTAATACAGGTATTGATAACAGCCGCAGTCTGCCTTCAAACTTCCCAGTCAAACAGTTAAAAAACTCAAACTTCTCAAGAGAGGAAATCAAAGAATATGGAAGATCTTTCAGCAATAATTGGAAACAGATATCAGACAGAGCTCCTCTTAATTCAGGAATTCAGTTATCAGTTGGTAATTCATTAAATTTAGGGAAAATGCCACTTGGTATTATGGCTGCATACTCATATAAGTCCTCATTCTCAAATAAAGATATTACAAGAAATGACTATAATTCAGATTTTTCAAAATTAATAAGTTTTAACGGCAGAAATTCTGAGTCTTCTTATCTTTGGGGAGGTCTCTTAAATCTAAACCTTAAAATTAACGATAGAAATAAAATCAGCTCTAAAACAACTTTAACTTCTAACAGTGAAGATAATACTGAATATTATTCGGGCTTTACAAATCTTAACGAAACTTTAGATAAACAATTGTATGTAACCTCTTTCGTTCAGAGATTATTGCTATCGACTCAACTATTCGGAGAACATAATTTTGCTGCTTTTAATAATGCTAATTTAGATTGGAAACTTTCTTATTCAGAAACTCATAGAGATGAACCTGATAGAAAAACCATGACCTATCAAAGAGAATTACAAACAGAAAACCCTTACTATGCAGCAATCAATCCTAATTTCGGAAATACTTTTGCAGGAGGAAGGTTTTTCTCAAACTTACAGGATATAAACAGAAGTGCAGCTTTGAACATTGAATTACCTTTTAAATTCAATGTACCTTTTTTAAATAATGAAGTATCACACACAAAAATTAAAGCCGGTATTTTCGCAAATGGCATAAATCGTAACTTCAGCGCGAGAAACTTCGGTGTAGGATATTATATTGGTATGCCTTTTGATATTCTATATCAGCCTATCGGAAGTATTTTTAACAATGATAATTTTGACGTAAATAAATTGTTCTATGATGAGCTGACAAATGAAACAGATAAGTATACTGCAAGCGATAATAACTATGCTTCATTCTTAATGTTTGATATTCCTGTCAATAAGTTCAGAATGATTATAGGTGCAAGGTATGAGATTAACGAACAAAGAGTTGCAACAATGGGTATTGTTGATAATCCAATAACTAATAGTTTAGTGGATAAAGATTTGCTTCCCTCTATTAACATTCAATACAGATTATCTGAATTTTCTAACTTAAGAGCTGCATATACGCAAACAATAGTTAAACCAGAGCTAAGAGAAATTGCACCATACTCTTATGTAGATTTTGTTTCTTATACATCTGTTGTTGGTAATGCAGTTGACTTGAAAAGAACACTTGTAAGAAATTTTGATTTGAGATATGAAGTATTTCCAAAAGCTGGAGACGTTCTGTCATTATCGGCTTTTTATAAATACATAGATGCACCTATCGAAGAGGTATTTATTGCTACAAGTTCTAACAGAATTAAGACATTTCAGAATGCAAAAAATGGTGCAGTAAATTACGGTTTAGAAATTGAAGCAAGAAAAAATCTTGGCTTTCTTACAAAACACCTTTCTGATTTTACTTTGAATGCTAATCTGACTTTAGTTAATTCAAAAATCAATCTCGAAAATGTTAGCACTATTGCAACTACCAAGGAGAGAAGAATGCAGGGACAATCTCCATACATGGTAAACCTCGGACTGTATTATGACAATTACAATCTTGGAACAAGTTTTAACTTAACATATAACAGGTTTGGTGATAGAATTGCTGAAGTTGGATTGAATGGATTTAACGATATCAGTGAAAAAGGAAGAGATTTGCTCGATTTATCTCTTTCAAAGAAAATTTTTAATAATATTGAACTTAAATTTGCGATTAAAGATATACTCGATCAGGATCAGAACTTAATTCAGGATGTTATGGGCAAAGAAGAAATAGTTCGCGGAATAAAAAGTGGTAGAAGTTATTCATTAACGGTTTCATACAAATATTAAATCTAAAACACTAAATTAAATTGAAAGGTAAAAAATGAGAAACTTAATTCTTACATTATTAGTATCCCTTGCTTTATGCACGTCTGGTTTTGCACAGGTATGGGATTCCACAACATTGAACAACAATAACATTACATCAAATGTAACCTTAAATGCAGGTACAAAGTACATTATGAAAGGTTTTGTTTATGTTAAATCGCCGGCAGTTTTAACAATTCCTGCTGGTACTATCATCTATGGTGATAAATCAACAACAGGCACGTTAATTATTGAAAGAGGCGCAAAAATTTCTGCTATTGGTACAGCTTCACAGCCGATTGTTTTCACCAGTAGAATAGCTCCAGGTTTAAGAGGTCCTGGTGATTGGGGTGGCGTTATTTTACTCGGTAAAGCGACTATAAATACAGTTGGCGGAGCTGATACTGCAGCTATAGAAGGGCTCCCGGTTTCTACAGCACCAGCTTATTATGGTGGAAATGATGATAACGATAACTCTGGTACAATGAGATACGTTAGAATTGAATTTCCCGGTATTAATCTTTCGGGGGTCAGTGGTAACGAAATCAATGGTTTAACAATGGGGGGTGTCGGAAGAGGAACAACCCTTGAATACATTCAGGTTAGTTATTCTGGTGATGATTCATTCGAATGGTTCGGAGGTACAGTAAATTGCAAATATTTTATTGCATATAAAGGCGTTGACGATGATTTTGATACAGATAATGGATTCAGAGGAAAATGCCAGTATTTTCTTGGAATCAGAGACAGTAATATTGCCGATGTTAGCGGTTCAAATGGTTTTGAGTCAGATAACAATGCTAACAATCCTAATAATTTCAGAAATCCGAGAACAGCACCAATATTTACAAACGTAACATTAATAGGTCCTAAAAGAACTTCAACTACACCTATTAATCCTAACTTTACAAGATGTGAGCATATAAGAAGGAATTCCAAACTAAGTTGTTATAATTCGATATATATGGGATATCCTGTTGGAATCAGGTTTGATGGTACCGGTGTTGCAAATGCCTTTAATGGTGATTCAATGGCTATTAAAAATTTAATAATAGCTGGTATGACAACTCTTGCCGATACTACCGCAATGGCCGGTAATGGTTTCAATGGTCCAAACTTCGTAAATACTCCGGCTTTTGCAAATCGCGTATTGACTAATAATACAGACGTAATGTTAACAAATCCTTACGGATACGAAAACAACGGTAACTGGTTGCCATTAACTGGTTCACCGGCATTGACTGGAGCTAACTTTACTTACTCACAATTATTAGACCCGTTTTTTACAGCTACGACCTATGTAGGTGCTTTCGGAACTATAAATTGGACGTCTGGCTGGGCACAATTCAATCCTATGAATTATAATGTCGGAATAAATCTAATATCTTCCGAGGTACCCGTTCTATACACATTAAATCAGAATTATCCTAACCCATTTAATCCTTCAACAAAAATAAATTTTTCGTTACCTAAATCTTCACTCGTTACATTAAAAGTGTTTGACATTACCGGAAGGGAAGTTGCTAATTTGCTGAATGAAAAGTTAAACGTTGGTACTTATGAATTTGATTTCAACGCAGGTAATTTAAACTCGGGAATATATTTTTATAGAATTAATGCAGATGGTTTCACAGCTACAAAGAAAATGATGCTGATAAAATAAAAGCTATACCCTGGCAGTATGAAGAGACTGCTAATTTGGAATAGAGGCGAATCCCAATTCATATTTCTCATAGCCGAAAAGAGTCCGTTATCAAAGGTAACGGGCTTTTTATTTGTAAAACTTGATGAGTTTCTAAATTTATATCAAATAAATTTAAAAAGTAAAGAAGTTACACGGGGTACATAAACCTTAAAGAATGTTTATTTCAGTAATACTTATTGCAAAATCTGTTTTAGAACTTTGAGTTTAAAACCTTGAATATTCCTTCTTTTGATATTGAGATGTATGTTGAAGGTATTTCTGTCCAGCATCCTGTATTGTAAAATGATACACCATTTTCTTCAAAATGTTTATACATAGGCTGATGTGTATGCCCGCATACTACTGTATTAAATCCGCGGTTCTTTGCATACTCCGATGCCCGCATAGCTATCTTATTAGCAAGTCTTAACCATCCTTTGCTTTTTCCTTTTACCCATCTTGCTAAAGTTTGTTTCTCACCACTAAATCTTTGTATCTTATCATAAATGAAAGATGCAATATTGCTTATAATTATATTCTCGTTTAAAAACCTGTCAAATTGATGACCATGAATTGCAAGTATATTCCTATCTTCGATATGAAATGAATATTCCCTGTATACTTTAATTCCAAGAAAATGAGAGGTGATTTTAGAAAGCCCTTCATCATGGTTGCCCTCAACCCAAACTACCTCTACATTATTCTTTGGATTTGATAGTTTCCTTATATACGAAAGAAAACTCCAGTGTTCTTTCTTTAATCTTGTGAAATTCAGGTCGTCAAAAATATCTCCAAGCAATATCAGTCTATTGAACTTGTACTGTCTCAAAATTTCTCTCGCTTCTGTAGGTCTGGCAACTTCTGATCCCAGATGTATGTCAGATAGTATGATTGTGTCTATCTCTGTTCTGTTTGCTATGTTTGTGTAGATCAATATTATTAATGTTAGTTTAACTAATATCGTAATAATATGTTGGTTTATCGTTAATGTAGTATTATTAAATTGTTAAGATTTCTTATTATCTAAATTCAACTTCAATACTATGTGTTTTAATTGAACTATCAAGGAATCGTTTATATACAATAAATAAATTCATATTTATTAATAT
>CAIUQV010000569.1 GCA_903901375.1 uncultured Ignavibacteriota bacterium | reverse complement strand
GGATGTTATTCCGCCTTTTGATAGTCACAAACAAAACATTACTTTGTTGCAAGATATTCAAAGGTTCCGTCGCCATTAATCTGCAGTTTAACTATTTTACAGATATCTATATTTTTAAATGTAATATGTCCTCCTGCTGCATCGGTAATCTTCATATCGAACATACATGTAGTTCCATAATCAGGTGGAATAGTAACTTTTATAGAAGATCCATTTTCGAACAAATCATTCGGAAGAATATCTTTTCCCCAGTGATCTGTTTCTGCCGGTGTTACGAACACATCAACCAACGTAAAACCTGTATGGTTAACCACATCGTAAGAATAAGTTACGCCGGCTGAATTGTCAGTGGTTTTAATATCGGTTGTTTTATTTTCCGTTGACTTGTTTTCTGTTGTCTTGGAAGGGGCTTTATCTTCTGTTTTTGGGGCTTCTTTCTTGCCGCAGCCTGTAATAATCACAAACAATGCGATTATAGCAATCATAGAAGTGAAACTGTAGAGCTTGTTGTTTTTCATTTTGATTTTATTTAATTAGTAAAGAAAAAACCTAACTCCTCCTATAAAATCAGGTCAAACTTTGCACCTGTACCATGTTATCTTATGATTTAAGTTCAACCGCTACGAATACATATTCGTTCCTTTGAAAAGTCTGAGAAATAATATGAAATAAATAATTACCAGAATGGTTTATAAGTGAACGTAATTCTGTTTAATCCTTTTTTAATATGAACTGACTTAAATGTGTTAAACAGCTTGTCGACATTTACCGGATTATCATTTACTGCGGCTTTCCACTTATCATCATAGTTATCTATAAAACTTATATAGCCGTCGGAACCGCAGTTAACAGTAATATCGAGAGAATTACCGTTATAGTGATTAATTTTTATATCTGAAAAAGATGTGTCTGCATCTGCAATAAATGATTTTATACTGTTATGATTAATTTCTTTACTAAAATACAGTTTCTTTCCGTTGTTTATTCCCAGCAATTCTTTTGAGTCCGCAGTATCGTTTCCATACTTCTTCAAAAAATCAGTGTAGCCTGAGTAATACCAGTCTGCAACAATTCCAGAATTGTAATTATTGTTTAATGATACAGTTTTATAAAGAAAAGTCCTCGGCAATTCAAACGCTGCTCTATTGTCAATTGTTAGTCCTTCCCTGTATTTACTCTTTTCTGCTTTTATCCACAGCCACGGTGCAAAAGTATAAGACTCAAAGAATGAAACAACCAGAATAAAAACCATTATCAGGTTTAACTTCGAAGAAACTATCCCGTGTTTGATATAATTATTAAATTTAAAAAGAGCAAATAATGTTAAAGCGGAGAAAAAGAGGAATATAAAACCATACGAAGAAAGAACGGCTTTCAGCAATTCGGCATACTTTGAGCTGAACTGAAGTAACATATCAACTTTTGAATTAACGAAGAACTCCTGCCATTCAATACCTGAGACTTTATACACTGAGAAGACAGCATTTAAGAAAAATATTAAAACAGATATTAAAAGAAGAGCAGTATGCTGTTTACCTAAGCTTAGTTTATTCTCCTTTATCCTTTTAAACAAATCGCTGTAAGCAAGTCCGAGCAGCCAGGCAAAAAGAATCAGCAATATCTTGTTTAGCCTACCCCATTCCCTTAAGCTGGAAAAGAACGGAAAATAATTCCAGAGAAAATTAAACAGAAACGAACCCGATGTATATGTAATGTATACCAGAATTGAAATCCATATTAATAAAGCCCACTTTACTTTATTATTATCTGAACGAGTATTTATAAAATAAATCAGAATTATGAAGAAATTCAGCAAACCAAGATAAAAGCCTGTATTAATTGATGACAAAGGCGGAAAGATAAGAGAGCCAAGCGTACTAAGCGGAGTTTCGGAAGATGCAGTTGAATACTCATAATTATTTCCTCCCCTGCCGTTAGTCTGGCTCATTAATTCAGATACTGAATACAGATAAGGATAACAGATTATAAATGCAAGAGCTGCAGTACACACAATAATTACTGCGGGGACTATTATTTTTTCCCTATCAATGTTTAAAACATTCAAACGTGTATATCTGAAAACAAAGAACAAAAAGTAAGGCACGAAAACAAAGACAGAATAATACAGATAATAAGGATAACCGGCAGTAACCGTGCAAATCAGGCAAACGAAAAGAAACAATGAGTATTTAAAATACTGTACCTTCTTTTCCGATATAAAAATTCTGTTTAGCGCATAAAGAATCCAGGGAAACCAGCATAAAGTATGTATTGCATTCGGAAACCTGATAATTTCAAGGCTTCCAACAGATGCCGTGATAAGAAATGACGAAATGTACGCTGGCAGCAAATCTGTATTCATAGAACGCAGCCATTTATAAATTCCTGCTGAAAAAACCGAAAAGGCAAGAACAGTAAAACGTATATGGTCAGCAGAAGAATATCCTCCTGCTAATTTATAAAAACCTGCAAGCAGTATATTTAAAGGATAGAAAACCTGTGTAAACGGACTGAAAATAAACGGATAACCCGATGCTTCAGAAGGTGACCAGAGAGGAATTTCGAATCGGCTAAGAAAATGAAGGAGGTAAACTTTATAATTGTAATACAGAATTCTGAAATCATTTCCTACCGAAATAACATAACCTGAGAAACTTATGGGAAATGTATAAGGAAACAAATATATAAAGGGCGCTGCAACCAGCAGTAACATCAGCAGCTTTTCCTTATTATCTTTTAAGAATGATTTATTGCCCTGCATTAAATACATTATAATGAAATCTATACATAAATCAATTTACTAAATCTGCATTCAATTTATTATGTTAAAATTTGACTAAAAAAACAAGTAATAGAAGGTTGTTGAATATGCATAACACCGTGTTCACAAATGACTTAATCTTTAAATGTGTAGAAATATTAACCACTAATATTTTTGTTGATTTTAATGCTTGTCAATCGAAAAGAGTTTTCTTATATTGCATTAACTTTAACTTAAAGGGGTATAACAATGAAAGTAAAAATTTCCTTCAAAGGAACAGTAATAGGTTTAATCGCATTACTGTTATTAATCGGTATTACCGAAGAGATTTATTCTTATGCAAACGGTGTTGCAGGAAGAACACTAAAGCCCGGATCGACAAACGGCTGTACTTGCCATCAGTCATCCTCAAATTCTGCAGTTCTGGTATCAGTAACCGGACCTGCAACTTTAAACCCGGGTCAGGTTGGCACTTATTCTTTTACTGTTGACAGATCTTCGGGTACAAAGAGTACCGGCGGTATTGATATTGCCACAAGCGGAGGCACACTTGGCATCGGAACAAGCACAGGTATTAAAATTTCATCGTCCGAAGTTGTTCACAGTGCAAAGTTTTCTAGCTTCCCGATGACGAAGTCATTCACTTTAACTGCTCCGGCAACAGCAGGGCCAATCACTCTTTATTGCACGGGTGCATGCGGTACTAATCCGCCGAACTGGAATAACGGCACAAACTTCTCGGTTAACGTAGTTTCGGGAATTAATCCGATTTCAGAAGTTGTAACTTCGTATTCGCTGTCACAGAACTTCCCGAATCCGTTTAATCCTACAACGACAATTTCTTTTGGTATTCCAAAAGCAGGACTTGTAAAGATTACTGTATATGACATTACAGGTAAATACGTTGCAGAGATTGTTAACACTGAACTTTCAGCAGGAAAATACAACACTGCCTGGGATGCTTCTTCACTTGCAAGCGGTGTTTACTTCTACAAAATTCAGTCAGGTGATTTTACCGATATGAAGAAAATGACATTATTAAAATAATGCAGGTTTAAGAAATTACATTTCGAAAAACAACAAAAGGGTTTCATTTGCGAATGAAACCCTTTTTTATTTAAAGCAATAAATTTATTTACTCAACATCATTTTATTCACGGCTGTGTAACTGCCTGCCTCAAGCTTATAAAAGTATATTCCGCTTGATAATGACGATGCATTGAATTTAATTTCATAAGTGCCTGCTTCCTTCGTTCCGTTCACAAGCTCGCTGACTGTTCTTCCAAGCGCATCATACACAGTAAGTTTAACGTTGCCTTTAACGGGAACTGCAAACTTTATAGTTGTTGAAGGATTAAAAGGATTCGGATAATTGCTGAACAATTTATATTCTGACGGAACAGTATTGATAACTTCGTTTGTTCCTGTAACCAGATCAGGATCAAAGACGGAAATGCAGTGGAAGTTATAAAGCAGGCTTCCGCTCACTATAGTTCTGACTACAGCGCCTGTAGTTCCGTCAACTTCAAACACTCCAAGACCGGTTGCAAGAAAATTACCGTTAGGAAGTTTACATATACCTCTGATTCCCTGTGCACCTTTTAAAGTGTCTGTAAGTACTCCGAGTGAATCGTAAATTCTGATTCCCGAAAGTACACCGCTGAATTCAGCGACACCTATTTTTCCGCCGGGAAGGCTAATCATCTGCTGAGGGAAGTTTAATGCTGAGCTGAGAAAGTTTCCAAGATAGGCGCCGGTGCTTTTATTATGTTTTGTGATATCGTTTGTACCGCTTGAGTTTGAAACGAGTAAATCCCCTGTTCTGAAGAGAAGATTGTACGGACTGTTTAGCATATCGGAAGCAAAGACTCCGATGTATGCACCTGTTGATGTAAACTGCTGAACTGTGTTGAGTGCATTGCCGGTTGTTCCCGCATTGGTGACAAGCAATGTTCCGTTTGGATGAAATTCAACGTCGCGAATGTTATCAAGAATTGCATTGTTCACACCACCCAGCGGAGCGAGCACTCTGATGTATGCACCGCTTGTATCATAAAGCTGAACAGCGTCGCTCACCTGGTCGGCAACCATGACGAGTGTTTTGCTGAGCTGAAGTGCTTTCCTTGGTGTTGAAAGCATTGGTGTGCTGGGCGGAATAAATGCAGTATCTACAAGGTCGCCAGTGGTATAGTCGAAAGCCCAGACGCTCTTTCTTGTTGCGCAGGGAATTAAGTACAGTTTTGTTCCTGTGGTTCTTTTACTCAAAACTATCTGCTCGCCAGTGTTATCGATTGTTCTGTCTCCGTAAATAATTCTTGCTTTTGAAAAATCAAATGACTTTTGAATTTCTTCGAATGAAGTACAGTAAGAACCATTGTACGGATTAAGGAAATCCGTGATGACGGAATAGACTACTTTTTCATTCTCAACAGCAACAGCTTCGATTACAGCTTTGTCTTTTACGTAAATGTTGTAAGGCAGTCCTTTGCTTATCGCCAGATTTTCGGCGGCAATTCTTATGGAAGGATTTCTTTCCGCATTGATGTATGCCGTGCTGAAATCAATCCGGCTTTGCGAATAGGAAGATACAGCAACCGACAGTATAAATATTATGGTAATTAATTTTTTCATTTCTGTCCTCTCTTTTAAAATTCTTATTACGGTTTAAATATATTCACTTTGTTAGTTTTAAAAAATCCAATAATGAAAAACAGCATTGCGGTTTTCCGTAATGCTGTTTTCTGTAAAACTATACAACTTGTATTTTAGAATGCTCTGTCGCCGCGGTAACGCGCCATTGCTGACAGTTCAGCTTTGCGAAGTCTGATGTTCTTCGGCGTTACTTCAACGATTTCGTCGTCGTTTATGAATTCGATTGCGCGTTCCAACGTTAGCGGTGTTACGGGCGTGAGGATGATTCCTTCGTCCTTGCTCGATGCACGCATGTTTGAAAGTTTCTTCGGACGGCATGCGTTTACGTTCAGGTCGTTGTCTTTGTTGTGTTCACCGACAATCATTCCTTCGTAAACATCTTCGCCTGGTGTGACGAACAGAACTCCGCGCGGTTCAAGGTTGAACAGTGCATAGCCTGTTGTCTGTCCTTGTCTGTCGGAGACCAGCGAGCCGGTAAGCCTCAGCGGATAATCGCCGCGGTACTCTTCGTAGCCCTGCAGGTAACTGTTCAGGATTCCCGTTCCTTTTGTGTCTGTTAAAAATTCGTTTCTGTATCCTATCAATCCGCGCGACGGAATTGAAAATTCTATCCTCACTCTTCCCGTGCTGTGATTCACAAGGTTTATCATTCTTCCTTTTCGCTGAGAAAGTTTATCGGTAACGATTCCGATGAATGCTTCTCCGCAATCTACGAAGAGGTGTTCTATCGGTTCGAGTTTTTTTCCGTCTTTGTGTTTATAAATTACGTGCGGGCGTCCGATGCTTAGTTCGAAGCCATCGCGGCGCAGTGTTTCCACGAGTATTGCCATTTGAAATTCGCCGCGTCCTTTCACGATGAAGCTGTCCTTCGATTCTCCGTCTTCAACTTTCAAAGCAACGTTTCGCAAAGTTTCTTTGTAAAGCCGTTCGCGGATTTTTGCGGACTGAACATATTTTCCTTCTTTGCCTGAAAAAGGCGACGTGTTAATTCCGAAGACCATCGAAATCGTCGGCTCATCAACGGCAACGCGCTTCATAGCTTTCGGCTGAAGCTGATTGCAAATCGTATCGCCGATGTGAACGTTTTCAATTCCCGCGATGACAATGATATCGCCCGCCTCGGCAACTTCCACTTCTTTCAGCGAAAGTCCTTCGTACGCCTGAAGCTTTGAAATCTTTAATGGGATTGTCTGATTTTCTTCATTTATGCAAACAAGGTTGTCGTTTGTTTTTGCAGAGCCGTGCGCAACCTTACCAATAGCGAGTCTTCCGATGTAGTCGGAATAATCCAAATCCGCAACGAGCATCTGAAACGGTTCGTCCACGTCGTAAATCGGCGGAGGAATTTCCTTCAGTATCTCGTCGAACAGCGGCTGCAAATCTGTGCCGCGGTCTTCGGGCGTAAGCTGCGCAATGCCTTCGCGCCCGATGGCATAAAGCACGGGAAACTCAATCTGTTTTTCCGTTGCATCAAGGTCGATGAACAAATCATAAATTTCATTCAGCACTTCTTTCGGACGTGCATCTTTTCTGTCAATCTTATTTATTACAACAATAATTTTCTTGTTAGACTCAAGCGCTTTTTTCAAAACAAAACGCGTCTGAGGAAGCGGACCCTCCGAAGCATCGACGAGCAGAATCGCACCGTCCACCATCATCAGTGCACGCTCCACCTCGCCGCCAAAATCTGCGTGACCCGGCGTATCCAGAATGTTCACCTTCACGCCCTTCCAGAACACGGAGCAGTTTTTCGCAGAAATCGTAATCCCGCGTTCGCGTTCCAAATCCATCGAATCCATCACGCGGTCTTCGAGCTCCTGATTAGCGCGGAACATCCCGCTTTGCTTAAACATAAAATCCACAAGCGTCGTTTTTCCATGGTCAACGTGTGCAATAATAGCAATATTTCGTAACTTTTCGTTTGTATTAAGTTTTTTATTCATCTGAAGATTAAAATTAGAGTGCAAAATACCTTTTTAAAGACTGATAAAATAGGTAGAAAGCCCATTAAAAAATGAACCGGCTGATTTGAAAATCCGATTCCCGTCATTCACAACCCCATTTTAGCTTAAAAAGTGCAAAAATTAGTCTGTCGGACGCCACGCGACAGACTAATGACGCCACGCGACAGACTACGGACGCCATGCGACAAGCATCGGACACCACCCGACATACATCGGACGCCGCCCGATAAACATCGGACGCCACCCGATAAGCATCGGAACAGCCCGACATGCATCGGACGCCACCCGACACGCATCGGAAACCGCGCGATATGCATCGATTTGGAAGAAACTTTAGGCAAAATGGCGAAAATCGCTTGTTTTTGCAGATTTGGAGGCTTGGGGTGCGGATTTTGGGCTTACTCTATTATATGCTAAAATTCCTGCCAGGATTTTGGAGGCTTGGGGAGCGGATTTCGGGCTTACTCTATTATATGCTAAAATTCCTGCCAGGATTTTATCGAAAGGCTGCCCAAAGTGCGGCGGCAAAATGCATAAATGAACGCACTCGCGAGGCGGGAATTTGTCACCAGCGGCACATTGAAGTCCACGGCAGTG
>CAIUQV010000568.1 GCA_903901375.1 uncultured Ignavibacteriota bacterium | reverse complement strand
GTTTCTCGATATTGCCCAGTCCTTGTTTTCTTCAAGCCAGTTACCAAACCTTCCTGAACCAAACTCAGGCGGATTCCAGTTAATCTGTTTGTTCATTTCTATCATCTTATCCTTATAAGTAGTAGTCCTCACGAACCACGAATCTGTTGCGTAATACATAAGAGGAACCTTATGTCTCCAGCAATGCGGATATGAGTGAGTGAACATTTCTTTCTTGTAAAGTCTTCCATTTGCTTTCAGCTCAAGTATTAAATCAGGGTCGCATTCCTTAAAGTTTCTTCCTGCATATTTACCTGCTGATTTAACAAAAAGCCCGTCTCTGTATACTGCCTGCAATACGGGTAAATCATATTTTAAACCAATGTTGTAATCGTCTTCTCCGTAAGCGGGGGCGATGTGCACGATACCTGTTCCATCGTCAAGTGTTACAAAATCTCCTAATGTCACGTAATAAGCTTTCTTCTCAACTTCCATAAAACTGAACAGTGGTTCATATTCTATACCTTCAAGCTTAGTTCCTTTAAACTTTTTTACTATTTCATATTCATCTTTTACGACTGACAATCTGGATTCTGAAAGAATAAATTTCTCATCTTTCTTTGTATTGATTAATACATAATCAGATTCAGGATTCACGCACAATGCCACGTTTGATGGCAGAGTCCAGGGAGTTGTCGTCCAGACAAGAAATTCTGCGTCTTTGTATTCTTCTTTCTTTATACGGAATGTAACATAAACAGAAGGATCTTTTAAATCAACGTATCCCTGAGCAACTTCGTGAGAAGATAAAGGGGATTCGCAAATAGGGCAGAAAGGAAGAATCTTGAAACCTTTTTCCATTAAACCTGCGTCGAAGAATTTCTTCAGAGCCCACCAAACGGATTCAATATATTCATTATGAAAAGTTACGTAAGCATCGTCAAGGTTAATCCAATATGCCATCTTTTTAGTGAGTATTTCCCACTGCGAAAGATAAGTAAATATCGATTTCTTGCACTCTTCGTTAAAATTTATCGCACCAAATTCGTAAATATCGTGTCTGGATTTCAGTCCTAAATGTTTCTCTACTTCCACTTCAACCGGTAAACCATGAGTATCCCATCCTGCTTTTCTGTTAACCCTATATCCCTGCATTGTCTTGTATCTGCAGATAACATCTTTAACAGTTCTTGCTATAACATGATGAATTCCTGGTAATCCATTGGCAGTAGGTGGTCCTTCGTAAAAAGTAAAGTGTTTTTTCGGGTCTTTTTCCTTGACACTTTTGTTAAAAGTATCATCTTTTGACCAGAAATCGAGCATTTCGTCTGCTAATTTGGGTAAACTGAAATTATCTTCTAAATTTTTGTACATTGTGTATATTTAATATATTCGTTCAATTGTGAAATTGACAATCATAAAGTTAATCAAATTAACGGGCAAATTCAACGTATTTTAAGGCCTTTATACACAAAATTCTTAAATTTTGTGTTACATTGTATAATCTTTTTCTGCAATTTAAGGAATATTTTAAGCTTCATTTCTGTTATTATTTCTGAATTGAATAATTAATTTAATAAATTGTAATAATAGTATTTTAATTATGAATATTAAAAATGTTGAAAGTGTTATAAAGCCGCCACATTATCATTTTGTAGGAGACGGTTTTCGTGTACATAATTTCATTCCTGCAGTAGTTTCCATGGAAAGAATGTCTCCAGTGATACTCTTAGATTATGGCGCTAAATTCTATTTTTCGCCCACTGATAAACCTCGCGGAGTTGGAGTACATCCCCATCGTGGTTTTGAAACTGTAACTATCGCATATAAGGGTAAAGTTGAACATCACGACAGCACAGGGGCTGGAGGTATCATCGAAGAAGGTGATGTTCAATGGATGACTGCTGCTTCCGGTATTCTTCACAAAGAGTTTCACGAAAAAGAATGGGCAAAGAAAGGTGGTGATCTCCAAATGGTTCAACTTTGGGTTAACCTACCTGCAAAAGATAAAATGTCTGCTCCAAAGTATCAGCCAATTACTAATAGTATGATGCCTAAATTTTTATTACAAGGCAATAGCGGTACAGTGGAGATAATATCGGGTTCTTACAATAGCTTACAAGGCCCGGCTCACACCTTCACTCCAATAAATCTGATGAATGCAAAGTTAAATAAAAATGGTAAAGCTGAATTTTCATTTCCAGTTTCAAACAATACATTCCTGCTTGTTATAGAAGGGGAAATTAAAGTTAATCAAAGTACTGTTGCTACAGAAAATGATTTTGTTCTTATGAAAAACGATGGTGAGATTTTTAATCTCGAAGCGATAAATGATTCTGTTATACTAATCCTTAGCGGTGAACCGATTAATGAACCGATTGCTTCGCACGGACCTTTTGTTATGAATACAAGAGAAGAGATTGTTCAAGCTTATAATGACTTTTCTTCCGGTAAATTCGGTTATCTAGAGGATTAATTCTTCGAAATTATATTAAAATAAATAACAGACTCAGCAATGCTGAGTCTGTTATAATAAATTTACCTGTTTTTAACTTCCTCGTTGTTTTCAGGCACTTTCTTTAATCCGGGATTCAGCTTGTTAATTTCAGCAAGTATATCGCTATACATCATTTTCTGAGCATCATTCTCTGGTTTTATCTTCTCAATAATTGACTGTTGCTCGAGCAAAAGTTTAGATTTTTCTGAATCATCTAAATTCTGATTAGCTGCTATAGTCTTAACAGTATAATGTATAATGAGTAACTGGTATTCAGTGTCTATGGCTTCAGTTTCAAGACCTTTGTTAACAAATATATCCTCGGATTTTTCCTGTGCATTCCTGTTATTTTTGTATTTGCAATTTGATGCGTGAACCATTGGCGTTTTGCAAGGGTAACCACATTCAGCACAAGTGCAGTTTTGTGCAAATGATAAATTGATTACAGGCTGAACAAATGCTGTAATTATAAAAACGCATAATACTAATAAAATTGCTTTCATTGATAGTGTAATTTAATTGTGAGTGTATAATTTCATCTGTCATTCTACTTATAACGGAATAAAATTTCAATGGAGTTTTTAATCTTTATTTGTTTTTATTGCAAAATTTATCTTCGTTTTACAATAAATCTTTCTTGGCAGCTTTTTTTGTTTTAAATACCACTAATTATTCAGATAAAATGAGGCACTCAGCCAATTGAAATTCATATAATAATTTGCCATTTAATATCCCAACCTATAAACTTTATTACTCCCTTATTAAGAAATACAAATCCTGCAACGATAAAAAAATGCTGTAAAATTGTAAGCCATTTATTCATTCCTCCATAGCTTTTCACAATAAATACTACCATTCCTGCAAACTCTGAAGTATCCCAGATTACCCATCAACCAAACCCCTGGTATTTTTTGAATGTATTCCATTGAAAGTATAAGACGGCAAGCTGAAGTATGCATATAATTGCAATTATATATACAATAATCCTAAGTTCTGATTCCAAATCAAAATGATGAATTAAGTTTAACTAATAAAATTATCAAAGAACTATTAAATAGTTAAGGATTTCTCCAATTCTAGAGTCAAATATATCATTACTTTAAACTTCTTCATTCATATTTGTTACTTATCAGAATATTATTGGTTTGTTTTGCCGTTAATATGAAAACAAAGAAAAACTACACTCATCGTAAAGTTTGTCTTAATATAAGAATTAACTTGAACAAGTTTGGCATCTCTTATTATCTGAGAATATTACTAAATTCATTTTATAAATCATCTGCAAAGAAATGACTATTACTGAAGTTCCAAAATGAGAAAAACAGTCTCATTATGAGAATTATTTCCTATCTTTTTTTTCCTCAGAACCAATTTTTGCCCATTTTTGCATTTTTTGATTGGCATGAATATTGAGATAGAAATACAGTCTGAG
>CAIUQV010000567.1 GCA_903901375.1 uncultured Ignavibacteriota bacterium | reverse complement strand
CCTGTATAATGTCTGCAAGTTGTTTACTATTTCCTGCTTCAAATAAAAAACCGTTTTCACTATCTTTTATTATTGATGGTATTCCGCCTACATTTGAAGCAATACTTATCAAACCTGATGCCATTGCTTCAAGTAAACTGTTTGGACTGTTATCTATAAATGTTGGTAATACAAATATGGAAGTTTTATCATAAATACTTTTGATTTCATTAAAATTCTTAAACCCCAGAAGTTTAATATTATCCTGTAAACCTGAATTGTAGATTAAATCACTTATTCTTCTGGTATATACTTTTTCCCCGGAACCAATTAAAGACAAAAACACGTCTGTATAGTTTTTTTTAAGAATTTTTACTGCCTCAACAAGAACTTCTACACCTTTCCTTTCCATAATATGTCCAACGAATGCTATATTTGGTTTTAAAGTCTTTTGGATAAAATTAAAATAAACTTCATTAATTGCCTCTGGGGTAAATTTTATTTCAGAACAATTATTTACACCTTTGATATAATTGTCTGCAAATTCTGTTCTACTGCCGAAATATTTGTACTTTAAAACAATTTCCAATTCAAGTTTATTCGCCTTTTTCATAGAATAATTATCGGGATTTTTGTTGACAATGTTACTGATTCCCTGAACAGTTATTAAATGAGGCTTATTAACTGCATAATTTGACAATCCGTACTTTGTTTCAATTCCGTGAATGTGTGTTAAATCAGGTTTTATAGTTTTAAGCACATTATCAATTTTAACTTTGTCAAAATAAAACGAAGTTAAATAGTTAAATGGAATAAAACCGGGTAAACCTAAATTCAGGAATGGTATTTTATAAAAGGATTTTATTAAATGATAATGAATGTTTTTAATATTAAATAAAGAATCTTTCTTTATATACGGTGATAATGTAATTATATGTAACTCAATATCATCATCTTTTGCCAATTCATTTGACAAATTTACAATCCATGAAGATGGATGTGTTTTCCTTTTAATTTTATACCCAAGTTCATTTTCAAAATAATGCACAGGATATGGACATAACCAGGCTATTCTCATGTTTCAGTTAAAGCTATGAACTTTTCAGAAGTAGATTTCCAATTTAGTTGCTTTTCTGCAAACATTCTTGAATTAATACCCATATTTTCCCTAAGTGATTCATTCTCTATCAATGTTAATAATGCACTCCTGAGTGTAGTAATATCATTAAAATCAATTCCGATTCCATTATTGTAAGCAAGTCTTTCTTTTAAATCAGATACTACAATAATCGGCAAACCGGATGATATTGCATCAATTGCGCTCATAGATGATTGGTTAGGCCAGCAGGCAATGTCAGACATAATATAGAAATTATGTATTTCTGAGTTAGCCGCAGCAGGTAATTGCATAATGTAATTTCCGAATTTACGATAATAAAATTTAAAATACTCTTTATAATCTTCCTGAATATTACCAATTAAAAGTAACAGTATATTTAGTCTGCTTAAATCATTCTTAATTGCCTCAATAATTGCTAATGGATTTTTTTCCTTTGATATTTTACCTGTATAAAGAATAATCACCTTACTTTGTTGTATGCGATATTTTTCTCTGAGACTTTTCTTAAGATTAATATCAGGCTTGAATCTCTCAACTTCTGACCCGTTTGGTATTAACGTAACATCGCAATCTTTAAGATTGTAAGTTTTTATAAGATATTGTTTATTCCATTCAGTAGTAGCTGCAATTTTTATACTCTTTCTTCTTAAAACAATTAATCTCGTAAGAAATTGTAGAACTATCGTTTTAATACCCTTCTTTAAATGCCTGTTTTCATGATTATGAGAATGCGAATCAACAACCAGTTTCCAATTAAAAAACACTTTTATTGCAGAAAGGATGAAAGTAGAATATGTTTCTTCACCATGTGATAAAATATAATCAGGTTTAATCTTAATAATATTTTTCATTAAACCGGTTAACCAAATTCTGCGACCCGGTTGCTCATATTTACCCATCAGCCTGATAACATTAATTCCTTCTACCATTTCATTTTTTGGCATAAACTCCCTTTCACCTAAAATAGGTTTTACTGTATTATCATAATCAGGAAAGGGGAAATATTTGTTTGAGGTTATTATGTAAACTTCATGACCGGCTTTGATTTGCTCTTTTGCAATAAAATACTCTTGATACCCTAATTGATGCTGAAAATAATTTATGACATGTACAATTTTCATTCTGTTAACTCAATATACCATTAAAAGATTTTAAATTAATTATGTAATTCAAATATTCGAAAAGTTTATCATTATTTTTACTGGATATTAAAAATACT
>CAIUQV010000566.1 GCA_903901375.1 uncultured Ignavibacteriota bacterium | reverse complement strand
GGCTATGATACGAGAAAATATTATATTTTCAGGCACGTTCAGGTTCACTTCTCGTATGTTTCTCGTATGTTTCGGGTTCAGCTTGCGCTCTAACTTGCTCCCAGATAGGTATGTTTCTCGTATATTTCAGGTCGGACAGGTCAAAACAGCTCAAAAATGATGTTTCATAGAAATCAGAAGATTTAATTATTCATATTAGTGACATTTTTGTCAAAATAAGAGGATAATATTAAGAGACCAAGGACAGACCAAGGACAGGTCAAGGACAGACCAAGACTAACTAAAGACTGAATTGACAAATACGTCAAATGTAATATTCGCTACAATATTTAAGAATTCTGGGAATTTGTATTACATTTAATCTCATAACGCAGTTTTGTATATTTTGCATTGCTTTTAAAATGGACGATATAAATACAACAAATATTATTAATAATCAGGATTCGCAGAAAACCAAGGAATATTGGGCTAAGCTATCGGAATACGAAGGTCCTCTGGATATTCTACTTCATTTTGTAAAAGAAGAAGAGCTTAATATTTATGACATCCCTATTTCGAAGATTACGAAGGATTTTCTCGACTTCCTTAATTATATGCAATCGCTCGATATAGAACTTGCAGGTGAGTTTCTTCTAATGGCGGCAGAACTGATGAAAATAAAGGCACGCATGCTGATACCTCAGGTATATGAAGAGGAGACAGAAGAAGAAGACCCGAGGTACACACTTATCCGTAAACTTCTTGAGTACAAAAGGTTTAAAGATGCGGCTGCTGAGCTTCTTTCGCTTGAAGAAGATATGAGGCAAAGGTATTACAGAATATATTTTAAGAAAGATGCAAAAGAAGTGGAATACGATGTGCTGAACGATGCAGGACTGCAGAACCTGAATATTTTCAATCTGATAAAAGGATACAAAAGGGCAATCACAAACATAAGGCAGGAAATAGTTCACCCAATTGAATTGATGAACACAACACCGGAAGTACAGAAAGAATTTCTGATTAATTTCTTTAAGACGAGAGTTTCAATTAATTACAAAGAGTTAATCAGTACAATGGACGAAAAGATGATAGTAATCTGTACGTTTCTTTCAGTACTTCAGCTTGCACTGGAAGGTTACCTTGCAATAATTTTCAACGAAAAAGATTTAACGGAATTCTCATTGGTAAAATTAATTAACGAACAATTGAATTGAGCAACGCAGGTATAAAAAATATTGTTGAAGCACTGATATTCGCTTCAGACGAGGAAATAACCACAAAAGAAATAAAGGATTTGCTCGACGGATTCAAGATTTCAGTTTCGCTAAAAGAGATTGATGCATCAATTGAGGAACTGAACAAAGAATACGAACAGAACAGTAATGCTTTCGAGATACTGAAACTGGCAGGCGGATATGTATTTGCAACAAGGAAAAAGTTTTCACATTTCCTTGGAAAGCTTAGTGCTGAGACGCAGAGGAAAAAGCTTTCACAATCGGCAATAGAAACACTTGCAATCATTGCATACAAGCAGCCAATTACAAGAACAGAGATTGAATTCATTCGCGGAGTGAATGTTGATTACATAGTTAATTCCCTCCTTGAACGCGATCTGATAACGATTAAAGGACGCGCGGACGGTCCGGGAAGACCTATTCTGTATGGCACGACTGCAAGTTTCCTGAAAGTACTGGGACTTAATGCACTCGAAGATTTACCAAAGCTTAAAGAAATTAATGAGATACTTAAGAATGAAAAAATAGAAGGTATTTCCGAGGCTGATATTGATCTGTTTAATTCAATGAGCATACAGGCACAGGCAGAGATAAGTAACAGCCCGAAGGCAGAAGAGTCAGGCGAATTGAATTTTACTGAAGAGTCACCGGATACAAATGAAGCAGAGGCAACTGATGAAACAGATTTAAACCAGGAGGATGCTGAAGAAGAAGTTATGATTAAAGAAACGGATGAAGAGTCACCGCTTGACACGATAGAAGACGCAGATGTTTTTGAAGTTAAAGATACAACAGATAATAATTCAGAAGAAGAGGAAGAAAAGGAAGATGACGGAAAGAAAGAACAGTAATAAAAAGAGCAGCAGCGGAAAAGAAAGCTTTACAGATACAGGAAAAACAAGGTTAAACAAATTCCTTGCGAACAATTCTGAATTTGCAAGAAGGAAAATTGATGAGATGGTTCTGCAGGGAAGAGTAACCGTGAACCATAAGTTAATACTTGAACCCGGAATTCAAATAGATGGAGTGAAGGATGATGTAAGGCTTGACGGAGAAAGAATAAGAGAAAAAACAAAAAAGACATACATACTTCTTCACAAACCAATAGGGTTTATAACAACGACAGATGACGAGAAGAACCGCAGAACAGTACTTGACATTATAAAGACACAGGAGAAACTCTTTCCAATAGGCAGGCTTGATATAGACACAAGCGGAGTACTTCTTTTAACGAACGACGGCGAGTTTGCAAACAAGCTGATGCACCCGAGGTTTAAAGTAGAAAAGACATATATAGTAAACCTTTCAAGACCGCTTGATGAAAAGATAAGACTGAAACTTGCAGGCGGTATAAAGCTTGACGGTAAAAAGACGGCACCCGCAAAGATTGTATTCGTGAATAAAGATGCTTATGATGTTGTTGCAATAACACTTACAGAAGGCAGAAACAGACAGGTAAGACGCATGTTTGAGAACTATGGATTCTTTGTACGTAAACTTCATCGTTCATCATACGGACATTTAACAGTTGATGGACTGAAAGCCGGAGAGTACAGAAAACTAACAACACAGGAAATTAACAAGTTTACAAATAAATAAACAATTTTAATACATTATGTCAGAGCAAAACGAATTAGTTAAAAGAAGACTTGAAGAACTTGAAGAAATTAAAAAACTTGGTGTAAACCCTTACCCTCACAGGTACGACGTTACGCATAAGGCAGATGATTTACTGAAGAATTTTACAGACCCTGCAGATGATGCTGAAAAAGAAAAAAGGATGAAAGACATTGTCTCAGTTGCAGGAAGGATCTCTGCAATCAGGAGAATGGGTAAGGCAACATTCTGTCATATAAAAGACGAGACGAACAGAATACAGGTTTACATAAAGAAAGATGAAGTAGGCGAGACAAGTTATGCAATAATGAAGATGCTTGATATCGGAGATATCATAGGAGTTAAAGGATTTGTTTTCAGGACTAAAACTGGAGAGGTTTCCATTCATAGTGTATCATTTGAACTGTTAACAAAGTCTATTCACCCGCTTCCTGTAGTAAAAGAAGAAGTTACAGAGACAGGAGAAAAGATTGTACACGATGCTTTTGCAGACGTTGAGCTACGTTACAGGCAGCGTTACATAGACCTTATAGTAAATGAAAACGTAAAAGAAACGTTTATAAACAGAACAAAGATTATTAAATCGATGAGAAAGACTCTTGAAGGATACGGTTTCGTCGAAGTGGAAACCCCTACATTGCAGTCTATATACGGGGGAGCAAATGCGAGACCTTTCATAACTCATCACAACGCGCTTGACATTCAGCTGTATTTGAGAATATCAAATGAATTATATTTAAAGAGATTAATAGTCGGCGGCTTTAACAGAGTTTATGAATTCGTGAAGGATTTCCGGAACGAAGGAATAGACAGAACACACAACCCTGAATTCACACAGGTGGAATGGTATCAGGCATACGGAGACTACACTGACAGTATGAATATGTTTGAAGAAGTTGTCGAATCTGCCTGCAAAGCAGTACACGGTTCTACAAAGTTTGATTATCAGGGAACGGAGATAGATGTTGCTCGTCCGTGGAAGAGACTGAAAATGGTTGATGCGATAAAAGAAAAAGCAGGAATTGATGTATTGTCTATGAAGAAAGATGAAATACTGTTGTATATGAAACAGAACAATGTAGAGTTTGACCCGAAGAATACACACAGCAAAG
>CAIUQV010000565.1 GCA_903901375.1 uncultured Ignavibacteriota bacterium | reverse complement strand
GTGCAAACACTCGTAAACGAAACATTAAAACCCGGTTTGTATGAGAAAACATTCGACGGCTCAAAACTATCCAGCGGAATATATTTTTATTCTCTCATTGTAGAAGGAAAAAGTATTGCAGTAAAGAAAATGGCAATGGTAAAATGAAAGCGGATGTGAATAAAGATAGATAAGAACAATATATACAAGCAGTTTTTTCACGCTAAAGAAATTATGTTTAATTAATTTCCATCTACAGTATAATGACAGCAACCAGATATCCTAATATTCCAAAGTGTATATAATTAATCTATAACCTCACGGGATTAAATGCTGTCTCAAAATTAGAAAATTAGTCTCAAAATGAGAAAATATTCATTGCCATATTTGGTTTAAAGGCTTTAAATGCAGTTTTTGTTTGGCACGGAACTTGACATTAAATGGTTAATTTTATGATATATACTTAGTAAATGTTCAGTCTGTTTTATGGGTTTGTGTCATTCTTAATCTGTTGTGTTCTCGTCTGACCATTTATTTTATTGTCATAATTTTTAATATGGATACCGGTAACCATTTCAAATTACGGGGCGGTTCCGAAAAGCCTTATGAGTAGGGAATAAATTAAAAGATTGTTATGAAAACATTTTTGAGATTTACAAACTTAATTTTTGTTCTGTTCCTTTTTTCCGCACTTCCTGCCTGCAATAATTCTAATCCGGTTAGCAACGATGCGGGTATTAATCCGTTTAGCAATGGAGGGCTTGAAAGGAATATGATTGTTATTATGAGTGATATGCATATGGGTGCAGACCTTACTTATGCTGAGTGCAAAAATAATGTTCCTCATCTTGCAAAACTTATCGATCAGATTAGAGTTTCTCCAAATGTCAGAGAACTCGTCATCGCCGGTGATTTAATCGATGAATGGTTTGTACCTGCTACAGTAAATACTTATCAGGGGTCAGACCAGGCTGGCTTTGCAGGCCGTGTCGCCGCTGCTAACAGCGCTGTATTTGTTGCTCTCAATAATGTAATCCGTGATGGATACATTTTAGTCACTTATGTTCCGGGCAATCACGATATTTCAGTTACTGCTGCAAGTATTGAAAGTATCTTGCCTGGAATAAGACAGGCTCGTGACGCTGTTCTTGGTTTAGGTACTTATTCTCCTGTCGGTTTTCCACAGATTGCAATAGAACACGGACACCGTTATAATTTTTTCTGTGCTCCGGATCCTTATTCAAACCAGAATGTAGCTCCCGGTAGTATTCTTCCTCCGGGCTATTTTTTCACAAGATTAGCTGCTCTCGCTTTAATACAGGGAAATCCGGCACCGGGAGATACAGCTCCGGTTGTAACGCCGAATATTTCAGGAGGCAATTCTCAGGATATTCTATATCGTTATTGGAAAGAATGGTATTTCACAATCCATTCATTTCCAATTAGTAACAGGTTCAGCGAGAATATTTTTGTTACTAATGTAAACGGATTTACAGGAACGTATAAAGTTAACGACCTTCTCCCGTATCAGACAACTCCGGGAGGTTTAATTAACGTCAATCTTTACAATGGTGTACAGGACAACTGGGATTTAAGGCAAACTAATAATAGTGTGCCTGTTCACATTCCTGTGAGGCGTGCAATTGACTCTGTAAATTCAAGCCCTGAAATAGATTATCAGTCCATTCAGCAGTACTTTATGAACCCAAACTCTGATAAAAGACTTGTTGTTTTTGGCCATACTCACACTCCTATGATTACTGTAAGCCAAAGCTATGATAATAAAAAATGCATTTACGCAAATTCAGGTACCTGGATTGATAAAAATCCGAATCGTACCACTATGCACTTTGTCGTCATCACTCCTCAAAGTACAACTCCTTCTTCTCAGACACTGGTTAAACTTTATAATTTTGAGAATGAAGTAGTTACCAAAATGGATGAAAACTCTTTACGCTTTTAAAATTAATATCTTAAATGGATACCGGAAACCATTTCAAATAAACGGGGCGTTTCCGAAAAGCCTTATGAGTAGGTAATTAAATTATTTATTATATATGAAATCTTTACTGAAATTTTCCGATGTCGTTTTTCTGTTCCTGTTCTTTTTTACGTTTACTGCCTGTAATAATTCTGACCCGGTAAGTTCCACAGATTCTGGAATAAACCCCTTTAGTAATGGTAGTCTTAAAAGAAATATGATTGTTGTAATGAGCGATATGCATCTTGGCTCTGACCCGGTCTATGCTCAGTGCAAAAATAATCTTCCTGCACTTGAAAATTTAATTAAAAAAATACGAGTCTCTCCAAATGTCAGCGAACTTGTCATTGCAGGTGACCTGGTAGATGAGTGGTATGTCCCTGCTACAACCAATACTTATGGCGGAAATACTCAGGCTGCTTTTGTCAGCAGTCTTGCTGCCGCAAACAGCGGTGTTTTTGCCGCATTGAACAGCATTATTCAGGACGGGCTCATAAAAGTTACTTATCTTCCGGGTAATCACGATTTAGGAATTGTTGCAGCAAGTATAGATGGCGTTCTTCCGGGAGTAAACCAGGGAAGAGATGCTTTGGGTGTTGGTTCGTATTCTCCGGTCGGTCTTCCTAAAATAATAATCGAACACGGCAACCGGTATAATTTTATTGCTTCTCCTGACCCCGTTTCCAATCAGAGTATTGCACCCGGAACTATTCTGCCACCGGGGTATTTTTTCACAAGAATAGCAGCTCTTTCTGCAGTGCAGGGAAGTCCCGCACCAGTTGACAGTACCCCTGTGGTATTTCCAAACACATCGGGAGGTGAGTCTCAGAGGTTATTGTTTAACTACTGGAAAACATGGTTTGTTACACTGCATCTTTTTCCAATATCAAACAGATTCGACGAAAATATTATTGTTACCAACATTAACGGATTTACAGGTGCGTATAAAATTAAAGACCTTGTTCCTTATCAGCTTTCACCCGGCGGAGTTATCAACGTGAATTTCTTTAACGGAATTCAGGATACCTGGGAAGCAAGACAAACCCGTAATAATGTGTCTGTTCATATTCCGGTCGCTACTGCAATAGATTCAGCTAATTCAAACACGTTTATTGATTATCAGTCCTCTCTGCAGTACTTTATGAACCCGTCATCAGACAAAAGACTTGTTGTTTTTGGACATACTCATGCAGCTAAAATTACTGCGTATCAGAATTATGCAAATGAGAAATGCGTCTATGCAAATACAGGAACGTGGGTAGATAATAATCAGAATAATTCAACTACCAATTTTGTAGTCATTACACCCCAGAGTTCTGAAATTTCTACTCAGACTTTAGTGAAGCTTTACAAATATACGAATCAGGTTGTAACTATGCTTGATGAAAATTCTGTGCGGTTTTAAATTGCAGTATCCCCGCAGGTTATATGCGGGGATATCTTTCTTTTTAATATAACTGAAAACCGAAATATTAAAGGTTCTTCAGGCCATCCTTTTATTTCTTACCATAGACGCTCCTATAGCAGCTGCAAGTACTACAAGTATTACAATAAGTGAAAGTACCGTTGAAATATGAACTATTCCTGATATAAGCATTTTAACACCTATGAATACAAGTATTATTGAAAGCCCGATTTTCAGATAATGGAATTTATCCATAAATCCCGCCAGTGCAAAGTATAATGCTCTTAAACCAAGTATTGCAAATGCATTTGATGTGAAAACTATAAATGTGTCATTTGTGATTGCAAGTATCGCTGGTATTGAATCAAATGCAAAAATTAAATCTGTAGTTTCTACTACTATCAGAACTATCAGCAGGGGAGTCGCAAACAATCCGCCCTTCTTTATCTTTACAAAGAATTTGTCTTTATGGTATTCCGGCGTCACGGGTATCACTTTTTTAACAATCTTTACAACAGGATTTTTATTCGGTTCCACTTTCTCATCTTTCTGGAATGCCATCTTCAATCCAGCTATAACAAGGAAAGCTCCGAATATGATTATCACCCAGCTAAACTGTGTTATCAGTGCTGTTCCTATGAATATAAGGATTGCACGCATAATCAGTGCTCCGAATATTCCCCAGAAAAGTACCTTGTGCTGATACTTCTTTGGAACGTCGAAGAATGAAAAGAGAAGTATGAATACAAATATGTTGTCAACGCTTAATGACTTTTCAAGCAGATATCCTGTCAGAAATTCCAGCCCTTTATCGTGTCCAAGATAATAAAATACTATTCCGTTAAATATTAATGAAAGCGCAATCCAGATTCCGCTCGTAATTAATGCTTCTTTTACAGATACTTCGTGCTTCTTTTTGTTGAAAACTCCAAGGTCTAATGCAAGCATAATTACCAGAAAAAGAACGAATCCGCACCAGTGCCAGATTGTTATATGCAATTATATGTCTCCTTTGGAAGGTCTTATGATTATATCTTCAATCAGTACCTTTTTTGGTTGTTCAAATGCCTGTAGAGTTATTAGTGCTACGTCTTCAGGCGCCATCATCCTGTTCTTATATTTTTGTCTTGTCTTTGCATCCCACATTGCTGTTTCCACAGCACCGGGTAGTATGTTTGTAATTTTGATGTTATGCTTTCTCACTTCTTTCCTCACTGAATTAGAAAGTGCAAGAAGTCCCGCTTTGGAAGCAGCATAAACAGAACTGTTTTCGTAAACTGTGTTCGCAGCTACTGATACGATGTTAATGATGTGTCCCTTTCTGTTTTTAAGCATCCCTTTCAGAACAGATTTCATACACAAAAATGAACCGCGCAGGTTTATGTCCATTACGTAGTCAAACTCGTACACCTTTGTATCAAGAAAACTTTTAAATGAAGTAACGCCTGCATTGTTGATAAGGCAGTCTATAGCTCCGTATTTCTCTATTATTCGCTTTGCAGTCGATTGTACAGAACGCTCTGATGCTACGTTGCAGACGAATGCTGAGGATTCCCTTCCTGCGAACTTTATCTCGCTGACAATGTTAACAAGTCTCGATTTTCTTCTTGCCGATACAACCACTATGTATCCTGCTTTCGAAAATACGTGCGCTATTTCCTTACCGATTCCGGTTGACGCACCGGTAATCCATACCACTTTATTCTTCATATTTGTTATTTTAAAATCTATTCTCTCTTGTAACTAAAGAAATATCAACCCTGATTAACTTACATCACCATTCCGCCGTCAACCATTATAACCTGGCCGGTGATATAATCTGCCTTCGGTGATGCCAGAAATGTCACTACTCCGGCTACTTCTTCCGGCTTTGAAGGACGCTTTAATGGTATTACAGTCAGGAAGGCTGCCTTCTGCTCCTCGGTCAGCTGATGAGTCATTTCTGTCTCAACAAATCCCGGTGCTATTGCATTCACAGTCACGTTTCTGCCGCCAAGTTCTTTTGCGATTGATTTAGTCAGTCCAATCATTCCTGCTTTCGATGCAGAATAGTTCGCCTGTCCCGCATTTCCCATTACACCAACTACTGAACTTATGTTTATTATTTTACCGCCTCTTTGCTTTGCCATTATTCCCGCAACAGCTTTTGTCGTGTTAAATGCACCTTTAAGGTTTACCTTCAAAACCAGATCCCAGTCTTCTTCTGTCATCCTTAAAAGTAATCTGTCTCTCGTTATTCCTGCATTGTTAACAAGTATGTCAATCCTGCCAAATTCTTTTGCAGTTTCATTGATAGCTTTCTGCACACCGTCTGTGTCTGTTACATCAACAACCATCTTGGTCACTTTCATTCCGTTATTCTCTTTTTCCTTGGCGTATGTATCAAAGTCTTCAGGAAAAACCTTATCGTATGCTATTACTATTGCTCCTTCATTGAGCAAATCCGTTACTATTGCACGGCCGATTCCTCTGCCGCCTCCGGTTACTACCGCTACTTTGTTCTGTAATATTCCCATTGTTCTCTTATTTAATTATTTTTAAAATGTAATCTTTCCTCTTTCTTTAGCTGTGTTGCTTCAACTATGAAAGTCTGTCCGTTTATAAGGTCAGAATCCTCCGAAGCAAGAAATGCAACAAAATCTGCTACCTTGTTCGGCTTTGCCGCCTTCGTTTTCGTTGTTTTCAGTATTGCTTTTTTAACGTCTTCGCTAAGTACAGACGTCATATCCGTTTCTACAAACCCGGGAGCTACTACGTTCACCTGTATGTTATGCGAAGCAAGTTCTTTTGCAAGTGCCTTTGTAAGTCCTATCTGGCCAGCCTTTGAAGCTGCATAGTTTGACTGTCCTGCATTTCCTGTCGTACCTACTATGGAACTAATGTTGATTATTTTCCCTCTGTGCATCTTCACCATACTTCTTGCTGCTTCTTTGCAGAAAAGAAACGTACCTTTAAGATTAGTGTCTATAACGCTGTCCCAGTCTCTTTCGCTCATTCTTAGTATCAGTGTATCCTTAGTAATACCCGCATTGTTTATCAGAACGTCTATTCTCTTGAATCTCTTTATAACGTTCTGTACCACTTCTTTCACTCTTTTTCCGTCAGCCGAATCGCACTTAAAGTAATGAATGTTCTTTGGTTTAAAAAACCTGTGGTCTATCCTGCTTTTGTAAGTTATCACTACTTTTGCATTAAGCTCGGCAAACCTTACAGCCATTGCTCTGCCTATACCCCTCGAACCGCCGGTAATAAATACTACTTTATCTTTGAAGTCATACATTAAGAAAAGTTTTTCTTGTGTTTATACTGCTTCTTGTAGTAGTCATTTAAATATGCGTATCCGTCTGCACCTAAAACAAACGTTATCTCTTCAGTCATAGCTTCAAAAACTGTCTGCGAGAAGTTTTCCTTCTTATGTATGCCGCAATAATCAAGTTTTGTAGCGTGGTCATCGTCGTAGGTTAGTACATTGTCGATAATCGTTAGTGGGTACATTATGCAGTACTTTGGCTTTATTGCCCATTTGTGCATATGATTTTTATCAGCAGCTACCTGTATCGAACAGAATCCTCTTTTGTCTTTGAACACACATTGCGATACTCCCTGCGGTGTAACGTAAAGTTCAGTCCCCACTGCCCAGCCGGAAGGGAAGTCCTCATCCTGTTCAAGCTCTGTCTCAAACCATTTTGAAGTATCTTTGGTCTGATGCTCGTCCATTACCTCCTTTATCTCATTCTCAAATTTCATTATCACTTCCTTGAACGGCTTGTCCATATAAACGCCCCAGTTGCAGCATTGTCCGTGGCAAAGTTTCATGTTGCATCCGGGTACAAATCCCTGCGTGAAAATTATCGGGTCTATCTTTATTCCGTTAAACTCTAATGGATATTCTTTCAATTTTACTCCTTATAAATTTTTAATGTCTTCATACGTTGAAATGTTAAACACTTCTGCTGAAGGTTCTATTTTCTTTATTAATCCCGTAAGTACTTTCCCGGAACCGATTTCATAAAACTTTGTAACTCCGTCTGCTGTCATGTTTCTTATAAGCATTTCCCATTTGACAGGGGACACAAGCTGTCTCGAAAGTGCATCGCGTATTTCATTCTTACTGGTAATCGGAGTTGTGTCTGCGTTAGTATAAACCGGAATGCCTGCATTAGTGAAGTTTGTTTCGTTCAGTGCAGTTCTCAGTTCAGTATCAGATGTCTTCATCAGTTCTGAATGAAAAGCTCCGCTCACCTCAAGTTTCTTCGCAAGCCTGCATTTGTATGGCTCACCTTTGGCAATTTCAACTGCTTTATCTATCGCAGCAATGTCTCCCGATACTACTATCTGTCCCGGACAGTTGAAATTAGCTGCCTGAACAATTCCTGCATCTTTTGCCTTATCGCAGATTTCCAGCACCTGCGCTTCATTAAGCCCTATTAATGCTGCCATAGTTCCGGGTTGTTTAATTCCCGAATTCTTCATCAGCATTCCGCGTGTCTTCACAAGCTTAAGACCGTTTTCAAAATCAACTGAACCTGCATAAACGTTCGCAGTATATTCTCCGAGCGAATGTCCTGCCGTGCAGTCTGCTTTTATCTTGTCGCCTAATAATCTTGTTAATACTAATGAATGTACAAAAAGTGCCGGCTGTGTTATGTTGGTTTGTTTAAGTTCTTCCTGCGGTCCTTCAAATGAAAGTTTGCTAAGAGATAATCCCATAATACTATCTGCTGTGTCATACAGTTCTTTTGCCAGTGCTGAATTTTCGTACAGGTCTTTTCCCATTCCAACTGCCTGAGAGCCCTGTCCCGGAAATACAAATGCAATTTTACTCATAATTATATTTAAATTACTAAAACATTTTAATTGATTAAAAACATAAATTTAATTAATATATTCATCATATTAAATTAATTAATTAGTCTTATAACTTTCCTTATCCTAAACTCTTTTAACCTGAAAAATCTCTTATCTCTTTGCCTAAAAATATCCGTGTTAATCCGTTCTTATTTTCTCTTATCCGCGTTCTATTTTTTAATTCATATAATTTCAATCTCTTAATCAGTGGTAATCTTAATTCATCATTAAAATCAGTGTGCCATTCTTTTGAAAACTACTCGCTGTCTTCCACTCTTGGCAGCGCACCGAAATTCTCTATCAGATAATTATCATAATAATCTGCTTTCTTCACCAGCGACTTAATTTCTTCAAGCCCTGTTTCATAAGTCAGATACTGGTCGTATATCATAGTCGTCAGTACTATATCCTGATTTGTCGCACTGAAAAACACATTCTCAAGGTCATAATTTTCTTTTAAAAGATATTCATATATCGCTGCGATATTCTGCTTAGGCAGTCTGCATATAAATGCATCTCCTACTATGAATCCTCCGTCAGTGTATGATATCACTATTCTTGCAGAACCTTCTTCAACTTCCCATCTGTTCTGTCCGCGTCTCGACAGTTTAACATCTTTTCCGAGCGCTTCAAGAATTTTCTCAATCGTTAATGCAGCTCCTGCTGGAACATATTCTTTATTATCCTTTAACTGTGGTATTATAAGCTTCGAACCGCATTCAGGACAGTAATCATCTTCTATTCTTTCAGAAGTTATCACATTAAGGCAGGACTTGCATCTTACTGCAGTCTGACCATTGTAAGGTTTGTACTCGTTCAGCGATTCAAGCAGGTATTCCGATGGTAAAGCAAAACCAAGATTATCTCCACCAGAAATTATAAAAGTATTAACACCTACAATCTCTCCGTCTGTGTTCACCAGAGGACCACCACTGTTACCCGGATTTATTGCCGCATCTATCTGTATGTAATTCAATCCGTTCTGTAATCTTTTTGCCTTAGATACTATTCCCTCAGTTGCTGTGTATTTGAGTCCGTATGGATGTCCGATAGCAATCACTCTGTCGCCGTCGTGTACCGGCGAAGAACCAATTTTCCTGTCTGGTAAGTCGATTCCATCAGGTAATCTTATGAATGCAAGGTCATACTTCTGGTCATAAAACAATACTGACGCCGAAACCTTTGGAAATGTCGTGCCGCTTATTACTGCTTCTGCACACTCTTTAACCACGTGGTCATTCGTAACGATTAAATTAAAATCTCTTACGAAGAATCCTGTCCCTGTTCCGAATTCAGTTGAAATCTGTACTATTACCGATTTGAAACTCTCAATTATTTCCTGTGTATGCATATTAGTTTTTGTAGTTTAAGTTAAAGATTTCGTCTAATGTTGTTTTAATAAAATCATACTTAGTGTCAGATTTTATCTTCGTGAAGTCCATGTTTATTTCAGGATATTCATCTTTGTCCAGCGATAAATATTTCGTTATTTCATTCACAAGATAATCGCGGTTTGGTACATCGTTCACTGTCAGTTCATTCTTACCGTTTACTTCGCTGACGTAATCGCTGTTTATTACCTGAAGCAACAGTCCGAGTATTTTTCTTATTGAAACATTCAGTCCGTAACTGAACAGGGAATATCCAATGATATACTCAAGGATTACCAATGCTATATCAGGATAGTTATTATCCAGATACCATTTCACATTCTGTATGTTATTCGTAATAACATCATTCACACCTTCTTTATTTGTCGGTTGTACTATTCCGAATGTTGACTTTGTTCCGTAAAAATTACTCCTCACTTTATCATCGTCAAATTCAAGCAGCTTTTTAAAGTCGTCTTCCAGCAGCCCAATCTTCTGTATTGTCTGTAAATCTTTATTGTTAAAATAATTCCACGACATTTTTTCCATCTCATTGAGTATGCTTCCCTGTGGCATCAGAAAATAATCTATTCTGTAAAGAAGATTCAGGTATATGTACGATATTCCTCCCGATACTTGTTCACGGTTCAGTGCCGATACTCTCTGCAATGTTTCGGATATCCATTTCCTGTAATACTTCAGCATTACCGCGGATTCTTCGCCTGTGTAGGCTTCAGTCTTTGCTTCTGCATTTATCAGAGATTTGAATTCTGTAAGAAGTATATCGTCCTGCTTGTCAGCACGTGTTGCAAGTTCTTTAAGTGCATAATAAAGTTTATTGGGTGAGCAGTCAAGTACGCTCGAATCAAACTTCAGAACTATCTTATTATCTTTAATAGCAAACCTTGTATAGTAAAGAGTATAATTCAACTCCATCAGCCTTCTGAAAACTGCTACATTGGTCTTTTCATAACCCGCAACAATAGCCATCGCAGATACTTTTTGTCCGTCTGAGAATCCACGGATTTCTTTGGAACCCTGTAGAAACTGAAATGTCAGCATTCCGTTTTCTAACTTGTAAAATACATTGTTTACGCTGTCGTCCTTTAAATAGTCTAAAAATGAAATGTATGACTGTATGTAACTTTTCTCATTGTACAATCTGTCGCACTCATTCCATTTGTCAATCTTTGCTTTCGGTTTAAAAGCATCTGTAAATCTGCCGAATGTTATGCCCATATTTTTTATTAATAATTTTAAGCAATATATCTTTAATTAGTTTAAATCGAAATTCAAAAACATACCGAATCTCTCTGATAAATCAGTTCATTATGTTAAATAAAAAAAGCCGTTCTGTGTGAACGGCTTGTTTTAGGGAGTTTGGAATTGTCAACCTATCCCTATGTCCGTTAATATTATTTTAATACTGCTACTTTCTTCGAAAATCTGTTTGACGGCGTTTCAAGTCTCACGATGTATACACTGCTCGCCAGTCCTTTGGATATCCAGTTCCTTTCATATTCTCCGGCTTTCATGTATTCATTGGCTAACTGCATCACTTCTCTACCGAGTAAATCGTAAATTCTTATTCTCGTAAACCCGTCATTCTTAATCCTGAACTTTATTGTTACCTCAGGGTTAAACGGATTCGGGTATAAATCAAGGAATTCATATCCATCAACTTTTACAACAGGATTTCCTATACTTGTGGTTGTCCTGATAGGCAGGTAATCCACAAAACCAAGTACAGTACTGTCTGTCTGATGCATAATGTGCGATTCAATAGTGTCTATATTTGATGTTCCCCAGTAATTATTCTCAGCACGTATTGTATCGTTAGCAGATGCAAGTGTATTGTTGAATAAATCATATATTCTTCCTGAGTTACCATTGCCATATATAATATTTAGACCTTTGTCCGTAGTGTCGGGTGAAGTCAAATTACCTAGGTTAGGTTTAGCAGTATTCTGAATTGTCACTCCCCAAAGATTCCAGCGGATTGTATTACGCGTGCATATTACAGAAGATGTAGTCCAGCCTCCTGCAAAGTTTAATCCGCTTCCGCCGAGTGAAGGACTGCCTTGTGTGTTATTACTGTCGATAATGTTATTATTAATGTATGCATTTATTCCGCCAGCCAGTAAAGCTATTCCGTATCTGTTGTATTTGATAATGTTGTTCTCAATTATCATCGATGGTACTCCTCCGGTAGGAAGAAATGCTATCGCACCCGAATTCGTAGAAGCCCTTAATATCTGATTTCCTCTGATTATCAATGTCTGCGGTGCACCCGCTCCCAGATTTATCTGCGACGTATTGTAATTCGCCGTGTTATTATCATATATCAGGTTATTGATAATTGAAGGGGAGTTTGGTATGTTTGCCCCTCCTACTATTGCCGCATTTACACTACGTGTAATTATGCAATTCGATATAGTTGCATTAGACCTGAAAAGTGAAATTGCTCCTCTTTTCATCCCTGTTGCATAATAAAGATTATTCCTTATTTTGCAGTTGTCTATCAACGGACTGCAGTCCATTAAGTTTATGCAGTTTGCATATTCAAATATAAGTTTCTTTAAAGAAGATGCGTAAGATGAATCAAGCGTTATTCCTTTATAATAAAGCGTAGTGTCTGCTGCCGTAAATTTCACTGAGTCAGGAGGATTTATAAGTAATGTACCTTTCATGTACAAATATCCAAGGGAAGGAAATTTTACTGTTGCATTCACAAGAATCTTTAACGTATCTGACTTTGATATCGTAATACTGTCTTCAATAAAATAATATATACCTCCCGTATAAGTAACCGCACCACCTGAATTTGCCACTAAACTGTCAAGCGTCCAGCTTCTGCCTGTGTTTGGTGATACATAATCGCCTTTTGAAATTCCCGTTACAACTAAAAGCAGTATTGCTATTAAAACTAATTTCTGTTTCATAATATGTTTTATTACGTTTTTTTTAAAAATATTGTTAATGGTGATATAATCTGAAGATGATAATCTGTGAACCAATTTAATTCATAACAAATTAATGTTATTATCATTAACTTTACGCATAAAATTAATAATTAAATCTGTAAAGTGTAATGCAAATTAAAATGAACGTTCCATACACAAGTCTGCCCGGATATAACGACTTTTTTATTGATTATATAAATAATTACGATAAAGTAAGCAGATTTTACGATTTTCCTTTCGATTCTCAGGGTCTGTTTAATTCCATTATCACTAAAAAGGATTCTTATAATTCCGGTAAAGTCAGCCGTCTCGAACTTGCAGAACTTCTTAAAACTCAGAATAAATTCTTTAATTCCGGTGAATCAACTTTCCTGAATATTGAATTCCTCAAAGACCCCGATACTTTTGCAATCGTTACGGGTCAGCAGATTGGTTTGCTCACTGGTAATCTTTACACTATCGTAAAAGCTCTTAATGCAGTTCAGCTTTCACGTTCGCTTTCTGCCAAATATCCCGAATTCAGATTCGTTCCTGTTTTCTGGCTCGAAGCAGACGACCACGATTTCCTCGAAATTAATAATATTAATGTTTTTGATAAATCTAACAATGTCGCAAACATTAAGTACTTTGAAAAAGGTGTGGAGAAAGAAAGATACTTAATGCCAACAGGCAGGATTGTTCTCGATGAACATATCGAAACTTTCAAGCAGTCTTTAAAAGATTTGCTTCTTCCCACTGAATTTACCGAACAGCTTTTCGATTATATTAACAGGTCATACAAAGAGGGAATTGACCTTATCACTGCATTTGCAAGGTTCTTTAACTATATCGCTGGAGATACAGGTATTATTTTCTGTAACCCTACGGATAAAGAAATTAAACGTATGCTTATTCCTGTATTTGAAAAGGAACTCGTCACTTATCCTCAAACCTGCGAAATGATTGTTAATACTTCTGCTGAACTCGAAAATGCCGATTATGAACCTCAGGCAAAACCGCGTTCCATAAATATGTTCTACACTCATAATAACAGCAGGCATCTTATTGAGTATAAGGAAGATAAACTTTCTCTGCGTCATACAAGACAAAAGTTCGAAAAGGAAGAACTCTTCGGCTTGCTTTATTCTAACCCTGAAAACTTCAGCCCGAACGTTATACTGCGTCCGGTCTGTCAGGATTTCCTTCTGCCGACTATAGCATACATCGGCGGACCTTCTGAAGTTGCTTACTTCTCTCAGTTTAAAGATGTCTATAGATTCTACGAAATGAACGTTCCGGTTGTTTATCCCAGAACATCAGTTACTCTTCTTGAAAAGCGTGCCGAATCGTTCCTCGAAAAATTCGATATCGGTTTCGAAGAGCTTTTCGACTTTGAATCTGCTGCTAAAAAACTTCTTGGTAAGGTTAATGAAGTCAATCTTGAAGATATATTTAGTAACTTTATTGACGACCTGAATGCCGTTGTTTATACTTACGGAATTAAGCTCGACGAAGTAGATAAGAACCTTACGGTTAATCTCAGGAATAAATACGATAAGTTTGTTGAAAACCTCGGCTTCAGTAAAGATAAATTTATTGAATCTCAGATTAAGCAGAACGATTCCACCGGCTCTAAACTCAGTTCAGTTGTCATGAGTGTCTTTCCTGAAAATAACCCTCAGGAAAGATTCATCAATATTGTGTATTTCCTTAATAAGTACGGTTTGAACTTTATCAACGAGCTGTTTGAAACTATAGACCTTTCAAAACTTGCTCATCAGGTTATTTCGCTTTCTGCTGAAAAGAAACCCGACCAGACTGCTTTGTTTTGAAAGATATAAGCAAAATACTTATTATCCGGCTTTCTTCATTCGGTGATATAGTTCTTACTTTTCCTTTTATAAATGAGCTTAGAAGACTTTATCCCAATGCCCGGATTGATATGGTCTCAAAACCTCAATACACGGAACTGTCTGCGCTCCATCCGTTTCTTGATAGCGTTATTCCGTTCAGCATAAATATGAAATCCTTTCTGCAGGAAAATAACTACGATGTGGTCTTCGACCTGCAAAGAAACATTAACAGCAGAAGAATTATTCCTTCTAATTCAGAAGTCTTCCGTGTCCGGAAAGAGTCGTGGAAAAAACATTTACTGGTGCTTACAGGTATTAATCTTTTAAAAGATTCCGTACCTGTCTACGAAAAGTACCTTAATGCTCTTAAGGATTTTAACAGCTCCGCAAACACAGACTTTACGACATCTGACTTGAAGTTCAGTTCGGTTGATTCAGTTAATCAGAATTATATTGTTCTTTCTCCTTCTTCAAAGCACTTTACGAAGAGACTTCCTGAAAACAAATTTGCGTTGCTGCTAAAAGATTTTAATACTAAAATTGTGATAACTGGAGATAATAATGAAACTGATTTATCCATCTGCAGTTATTTCGATTCTGAACTGAATGATTCTCTGGACCTGTGCGGAAAACTATCTTTTTCTCATCTAACAGGTCTTATTAAAAATGCAGAATTTGTCGTCTGTAACGATAGCGGTATTCTTCACTTGTCAGAAGCACTTGGCAAAAAGGTTTATGTATTCTTCGGTTCTACAGTCAAAGAGTTTGGATTCTTTCCTCAGCTTAAATCTTCTGAGGTTGAAGAAGTCTCCGGTTTGAAATGCAGACCTTGTTCCCATATCGGCAGAAAGGAATGCCCGAAAAAACATTTTAAATGTATGAACGATATAGATGTAACAAAAGTAAGACTTAAAATTAACGACTATTCATTATGAAAATCTATTTAAAAAAGAACGAAGAACGAAGATTGAATATCGGTCACCAGTGGATATTCTCTAACGAAATCGAAAAGTTTGACGGTGAAATCACTGACGGGGGAGTGACAGAAGTTTATTCTTCAAGAAATGAATTCCTCGGTAAGGGCTTTTATAATAAACACTCACTCATCGCTTACAGACACCTCACCGATTCCGATGAAAATATAGACGGGAATTTCTTCAGGAAAAGAATAAAGACTGCCGAACAGCACAGACTTAAAATCCATCCTGAGAGAACATCCTTCAGATTATGTAACAGTGAATCCGACTTCCTCCCGGGGCTGATTATAGATAAATTCGACAATATGTACTCCATTCAGATATTCTCAAAGGGAATGGAAAACTTCAAAAATACTATCGTTGATATCCTTAAAGACGACTTGAAAGCAGACTTCATAGCAGAAAAAAACGACAATGAACTGAGAGTTCTTGAGGGTCTGGAAAAGATGCAGAATATACTTTTTCAAAAAGATGATAATATTCTTAAAAATAACGTAGTTAGTATTGATAATATAAAATATAATATAGATATAACAAACGGACAGAAAACAGGTTTCTATCTTGACCAGTCATTCAACAGATTGAAAATCAGGCAATACGTTACTGAAAACTCTACTGTCCTCGATTTATTCTGTAATGAAGGCGGTTTTTCCTTAAATGCAGCTTCGGTCGGATGCAGGGATATTACTGCCGTGGATTCTTCAGAGCATTCTATTGCACAGGCTAAAAAGAATGCTGAACTAAACGGATTTCAGGGAATTGAGTTCATTAAGGATGACGTAAACAGCTATTTTGATAAAATTTTCCAGTCAAAACAGAAGTTTAATGTTATTGTACTCGACCCTCCCTCATTCACAAAATCAAAGAAGAATGTTCCGTCTGCAATCAAAGGATACATCGAGTTAAACTATAAAGCAATGAGACTTTTGCATAAAAACTCATTCCTTTTTACTTATAGCTGTTCGCACCATATTTCTGAAACGGCGTTCGAGGATATTCTCGTAAAAGCTGCCGCTCAGGCAAACAGAAGAATTCAAATCGTGGACTTTGCTAATTGTACATACGACCATCCTGTACTTCCGCAAATGTCAGAAACTAAATACTTAAAAGGATACATAATATTCGTTAAATAAAATTATAAACTTATGAGGAAAACACTTCTAATAATCGCATTATTTGTAATTTTTGTCTCTTCTGCATTCGCTCAGAAAGATTACAAATATCAGAGTTTCAAAGACGACCCGCTTGGAACGAGAATCTATAAACTTGAAAACGGACTGACTGTATACATGTCAGTTAAAAAGAACGAGCCAAGAATCGTTACAAGAATTCCCGTTAAAGCAGGAAGTAAAAACGACCCCGCAGATGCTACCGGTCTTGCTCACTATCTTGAACATATGCTTTTCAAAGGCACAGATAAGTTCGGCACTAAAGATTTCAGCATTGAAGGGAAGTTGATTAATGAGATTATCGATTTATACGAACAGCATCGTGCAACAACAGACCCCGACCAGAGAAAGGCAATTTACAGAAAGATAGATTCTGTTTCATACCTCGCATCCGGTTACGCTATCTCTAATGAATACGATAAAATGCTCGCATCTATAGGCGCTACAGGTACTAATGCTTATACATCCAACGAACAGACTGTTTATATTAATGAAATTCCTTCAAATCAGCTCGCAAACTGGCTGAATATTGAAGCTGAAAGATTCCGTCAGCCAATAATGCGCCTCTTCCACACTGAACTCGAAGTAGTTTATGAAGAGAAAAACCGCTCTATGGATAATGGTTCTTCTAAAGCCTATGAAAGTTTATACGCTGGTCTGTTTCAGAAACACTCTTACGGTACACAGACGACAATCGGTACTGTCGAGCATCTGAAGAATCCTTCTCTTAAAAAAGTTATTGATTATTATAATTCGTACTACGTTCCGAATAATATGGCAATCATCATCGCCGGTGATTTCGACCCCGATGCTGCTATAAAGTTAATAGATGAAAAATTCGGTTCTATGAAACCTAAAGTCGTGCCTGACTTCATTCCTCCGGTGGAAAATGAACTCTCTTCACCCGTTGAAACTACCGTCTATTCTCCCGATGCAGAATTTATGCTTATGGGGTACAGGTTTCCGGGAGTTAATTCAAATGAAGCAGACGCCCTGAATATTCTCGGTAGTATTCTCTCAAACGGCTCTGCCGGTTTAATAGACCTGGATATCATCAAGCAGCAGAAAGCTCTCAATGCATCAGCTTACGTTGACGCTATGAAGGATTACAGCGTTCTCACTTTTTCTGCAGGTCCACGCGAAGGACAGTCGCTCGAAGAACTGAAATCTCTTTTGCTTGCCGAAATTGATAAAGTGAAAAAGGGAGATTTCCCCGACTGGATGATTGAAGCTACTGTTACAAATTATAAACTCGCTAAAATCCGTGGTGCTCAGAATAACGGCAGACGTGCATCTGAATACGTAAATTCCTTCACTGAAGATATTCCCTGGGAAAAATACTATACTTCTCTCGACAGATTATCAAAGATTACTAAATCAGATATAGTAAATCTTGCCAATAAATATCTCGGCAATAACTACGTTGCAGTTTATAAAAAGACAGGCGAAGATAAAAACGTTCAGAAGATTGTTAAACCTGAAATTACACCCGTTCAGGTTAACAGGGAATCGGAATCTCCGTTTTTAACGAAAGTTGTGAATGAGAAAGCTGTGGAAATTAAACCTCAGTTTATAGATTATAAAAAGGATATCTCAGAGTTCAGCGTGAAATCCGGTATCAATGTCTTCACTATGAAGAATAACGAAAACCAGCTTTTCGAACTCGCATTCGTCTATGAATTCGGTAATAATGCAGATAAGAAATTGTCCACTGCTCTCAGCTATATCAAACTTCTCGGAACTAAAGATAAATCCGTTACTCAGATTAATCAGGAGTTCTACAGACTCGGCTGTAATTTCAACCTTGTGCAGAATGGCGAACGCTTTCAGATTTCTCTTACAGGATTAAGCGATAACTTCGAACCTGCTCTTAAACTTATGATGGAAGTGCTTAACGGTGCAGTCCCAGACGATGCCGCTTATAAAAACCTCGTTGACGATATTCTGAAAGGACGTGCAAATGCCAAACTTTCAAAGAATGTTATTCTCAGAAACGGCCTTATGAATTATGGTATGTTTGGTGCAAACAATCCTTTCACTCAGCAGATATCAGAAACTGAACTGAAAAACCTGAACCCGAATAATCTTCTCGATATTTTTAGAGGTCTAAGCCATTACGAACATAAAGTCACTTATTACGGACCTCTCGATAAAGATGCTTTCAAAAAAACTATCATTGAATATTACAGGAATAAAGACCTGCCCGTAGAGCCGCCTGCAAACAAAAAATACGAGGAACTCCCGACTGAAGAGAATAAAGTATATTTTGTAAATTACAAAATGAAACAGGTAGAGATAATGTTTATCAACAGAAGCGAACTCTTTAATAAATGGAGCCTTCCTGTCATTAATCTTTATAATGAATATTTCGGTGCAGGTATGAGCTCAATAGTGTTTCAGGATTTGCGCGAGGCAAAGGCTCTTGCATATTCAGTTTCATCGTCTTACAGAAATCCGGACGCAGCCGATAAACATCATTACATCGTTTCATACATCGGTACTCAGTCAGATAAACTCGGCGAAGCTCTCTCAGGTTTCAACGAACTGCTTAATAATATGCCTATGTCAGATATCACTTTCAATTCTGCCAAAGACGGCG
>CAIUQV010000564.1 GCA_903901375.1 uncultured Ignavibacteriota bacterium | reverse complement strand
TATCATTGCAGGAAACCTGACAAAGGACCCGATTTTCAGACAAACAACAAACGGAACACCGGTGGTCAATTTCTCGATTGCAAGTAACAGAAGATTTAGAGACAAGAACGAAGACTGGAAAGAAGATGTTTGCTACGTCGGAATAGTTGCCTGGAACAGACTCGCTGAAAGTTGCAGGGATAAACTTAAAAAAGGAAACGCTGTATTAGTTGATGGTGAATTACAAAGCAGAACATTTAAGACTGAAGACGGCTCTAATAGAACTATAGTTGAGATTAAAGCAAGAAGAATTCAGTTCCTTAATAAAAGAGCTGGTGATGCACATGATAAAGATGAACCTTCAACATTTACCGATGAGAGTTTTGATTCACTGCTTTCACCGGAAGATTCAGATTTAATTAAATAATAATTATAAAAGTTTTAAAAATATATTAACTCGGGTGGGTTGCCATCCGTTTATTGCAAAATATTATGAAAGTATTATTAAAAAAGGATTTCGATTTACTCGGAACAGCCGGAGACATTAAAGAAGTTAAAGACGGCTATGCAAGAAATTATTTAATTCCTCAGGGAATTGCTACTATGGCTACACCTTCGAGCATTAAGTCATTCGAAGAAGTAAGAAGACAACAGGGAAGAAAAATCCTGAGAGAAACTAATGACGCTAAGATTATTGCTTCTAGGCTTGAAACTGATCTCGTTACTATTAAAGTAAAGACTGCAGAAGAAGGTAAGATTTATGGCTCAGTCACTCCTACCATGATTCACGACGTTTTAGTACAAAAGGGTTATAATGTTGATAAGAAAAAGATCAGCGTACCTGAACATATTAAATCACTCGGCGAATTTGTGGTTGATGTTAAATTATATACTGACGTCATCGCAAAGCTGAAAGTAGTTGTCGAAGATGAAGAAGCATCTGTTGAAGAGCCTAAAGGCGACGATTCATCTGTTGAAGGAAAAGAATAATAAAGAATTTTATCTTATACAAACGAAGTCCATTCCTCAAAAGGGAATGGATTTTTCTTTATAACTTGAATAAACTATTCAATAATAGTATTTTTAATTTTCCCAAAGTAAATTATTAAAAGGATATATACTTTTGATGAACGATAAAACATCAGTAGAACAGAATCAGTCTGCTGCCAGTGTTGTTACTGTTGAAGATGTAACAATAAGGTTTGCTGGTGATTCTGGAGACGGTATGCAATTAACAGGGGCTCAGTTTTCTGATACGATTGCATCTTATGGTAATGACTTAGGTACATTACCGGATTACCCCGCAGAAATCCGTGCACCGGCAGGAAGCCTTTATGGAGTCAGCGGTTATACAATTCACTTCTCTAGCCACGAAATTTATACTACAGGGGATGCGGTTGATGTTCTTGTTGCTATGAACCCAGCGGCATTAAAAGTGAACTTAAAAGATTTAAAAAAGAATGGTATAATCATAGTAAATTCAGATTCATTCGAAAGAAAGAATCTTGAGCTCGCCGGGTATGCTGAAAATCCCTTAAAGGATGGTTCTCTTTCCGGTTACAGTGTTCATGCTATTCCTATCACAAAATCAACACTTGAAACTTTGAAGGAATTAAACCTTCCTTTGAAGACTGCACAAAAGTGTAAGAACTTTTTTGCACTCGGTGTAATTTACTGGTTATACAATAAATCACCTGAACTTACATTAAAATGGATAAACGATAAGTTCAAGAAGAGTCCTGAACTTGTTGATGCAAATATAAGAGTATTAAAAGCGGGATTGTATTTTGGAGAAACAGCAGAAATATTCGATACAAGGTATGAAGTAAAACCTGCAGAATTACCAAAGGGGGTATACAGAAACCTTAACGGTAATGAAGCAGTAGCAATTGGTTTAGTTGCAGCTGCAAAAAAAGCAGGTGTAGATCTTTTCTTAGGAAGTTATCCAATAACACCTGCAACTGAAGTTTTACAATTCCTTTCTGGTATGCGTAATTACGGTGTAAAAACTTTTCAGGCTGAAGACGAAATTGCAGGTATTGCAACGGCAATCGGTGCATCTTTTTCAGGAAGCCTTGGTGTTACATCTACCAGTGGACCGGGGATGGCTCTGAAAACAGAAGCAATCGGACTTGCTGTTATGGCAGAACTTCCTCTTGTAATAGTTAATGTTCAAAGAGGAGGACCATCAACAGGTTTACCAACTAAAACAGAACAGGCAGACCTTTTACAGGCGGTTTACGGTAGGAACGGTGAAAGCCCTGTCGCAGTTGTAGCGGCATCTACTCCATCTGATTGTTTTACGATGGCAGTAGAAGCAGCAAGACTTGCGATGAAGTACATGACTCCTGTAATTCTTTTGACCGACGGTTACATTGGTAACGGTTCCGAACCATGGAAGGTTGTTACACTAGAGGAACTTCCAGAGATGACAGCAAAATTCAACACCAATCCTGAAGGATTTCATCCTTACAACAGAGATGAAAATCTTGTAAGACCTTGGGTTAAACCGGGAACACCTGGAATGGAGCACAGAATTGGCGGACTTGAGAAACAGCATATTTATGGTAATATAAGTTACGATCCTGATAACCACGAATTTATGGTTAAGACAAGAGAACAGAAAATTCAGAATATTGCGAACGATATTCCTGAGCTTGAAGTTGTTGGTGATAAGAGTGGTAAACTATTAGTCCTTGGATGGGGAAGTACATTTGGTGCAATAACCTCAGCAGTTGAGAATCAGATTGCAAAAGGTAATAAAGTTTCCAGCGCACATCTGAAATATTTGTACCCGATGCCTAAAAATACTCTGGAGGTTCTGAAGAGTTTTGACAATATTCTGATTCCGGAAGTTAATATGGGTCAGCTTGCAAAACTTATAAGAATGAATTATTTAGTTGATGCAATCAAATTTAATAAAGTTAAAGGAACTCCGTTTAAGGCTTTTGAAATTGAAGAGAAAATTGAAGAAATTTTAAAAGGACTTGGAGGTAAAAAATGAGCGATAAAATAGAAACAAAATATACAGCAAAAGATTATTCTTCAGGAATAGATGTTCGCTGGTGTCCTGGATGCGGAGATTTTTCAATTCTCGCACAGGTACAAAGATCATTTCCCCAGTTAGTGGGGGTAGAAAAGGAGAAGATTGTTTTTATATCCGGTATCGGATGTTCGAGCCGTTTTCCTTATTATATGAATACTTATGGATTCCATACTATTCACGGCAGGGCAGCTGCAATTGCATCTGGTGTAAAAACTGCTAATCCTGATCTTTCTGTCTGGATGGCAACAGGTGACGGTGATTGTCTATCAATCGGCGGAAACCATTTTGTTCATTTGCTCAGAAGGAACATTGATATTAATGTTCTTCTTTTCAATAACAGAATATACGGTTTAACAAAAGGACAGAATTCACCCACTTCAGAGCATGGAAAAATTACAAAATCTACTCCGATGGGTAATGTCGAGTATCCTATTAATCCTATTGCAATGGCAATAGGTGTTGAAGGCACTTTTATAGCTAGAGCTATGGATGTTGATTCTAAGCACCTTCAGTCTTTGATTCAAAGAGCGCATCAGCATAAAGGAACTTCATTCATAGAAATTCTGCAGAACTGTGTAATTTTCAACGATGGTGCTTTTGATAATTATACGTTGAAACAGCATAGAGAAGACAGAGTCGTTTATCTTGAACATGGACAACCTATGGTATTCGGAAAAGAAAAAGATAAAGCAATTAAATTAGACGGCTTTACTCCTGTTCTTATAGACTTAAAAGACGGAAAACACAGCGTGAATGATGCTCTCATTTACAATGAAAAGTCAAAGGAACTTGCTTACATTATCAGTCAGTTCTCAGATAATCCAGCGATGCCTTTACCTGTTGGCGTTTTTGTTAATTTAGACTATACAACTTTTGAAGATGATATGACTATGCAGATTGCTGAAGCTAAGAAGAAATATGGTGATGGCGATATAAACTCATTATTAAGGGGTAAGTCTTACTGGGAAATTAATTAAGAAACTGAATTATACTTAATTATATAGGGACTGTCTTAAATGACAGTCCCTTTTTTAATGCAATATTAGTAATCTAATCCGAGTGAGAACATATACATCGGGTCTGAAAATTTATGGAGATTATATTTCCATGCAACATCAAACCTGACAGGAAATCCAAGGAAAATAATTCTTGAACCAAATCCTGGTGCAAGCAGTAAATCGTTAGTGACTGTGTTACCGTAAATGTTGGACCTTAATAATCTTAAACTCTTTGTTTCATTCCATGCAGACCCGGCATCAAGGAAAAAACAACCCATAATATTCTGGAATCCAAGAGGTAGCGCACCAAGAATTAAATATTTAAAAACAGGAAAACGCAGCTCAAGATTTACTAACGCAAATTTTGAACCGTCCTTAACGTTAAAATTGTACCCTCTCATCGGTGTAACCATAGATGCAAAAGCATAGTTGTCAATACTCTCACCGAATGGTATTTTGCTGTTTTCAAATTGCCAGTTAATCCAGTTATCAATACCTCCGAGATAAAATTTCTGTGGATTCTTACCGTAGCTTGCTCCTCCGTTTAATCTAATCGCAAATGAATAATTATCACCAAGTTTAAAATACTTTCTGAAGTCTGCCTTGATAGTAAAGAACTCTGAACTTTCTTCGCCCAGGTTAGGACTTATCATTGTGGATATATAATAACGTGTTCCTTTCTCAGGGTAGATGTATCCGTAAAGTGCGTTGTCAAATGCCATATTGAATGATGGAACGATATAGTACTTTCTGCTTGTAGGCTCATTTCCGTTATCAAGGTTCTCCCTTGTTATTGTCATAAAAGAAACACCTGCTTCAAGTCTTCTGAACTTATTGATAGGATAAGAAATATTCAGATTTGTACCTATTGTTCTGTACCTGTAAAGTTCGCTTCCATAACCAAAACCCTTATCGTATAATACAAATCTGGCTTGATGGTAAAGTTCCACACCATAATCAATTCTTTTTGGTAAATACTGATATCCAACGGCATAATCACTGTTCTTAAGGTCTATTACCATAGACGTAAGGAAAGTAATTCTGTGATTACCCATAATATCACTTAGGGATATTGTTGCAACTCCCTGTACTCCGTAATAACTCGAATACATTGCATTACCATAAACAAGGTCTGGTGTAAATTTTATCTTATAATCTTTTATCCTGAATGAACCGTCATCATTAGTCAGGTTATCAACCTTGAAATTACTATTTGACGCATACAAGGAATCAAAATTATCAAAATACTTATTCCCAGGATCCTTCTTGTTGTTAAGTTTTATTTTGATGTTACTTCCGTAAATCCCGATCGAATCTTTTTTCGTTTTACTGCTGTCAGTTTCTGTTTTTGTGATTAATCTGGTGGAATCGGCAAAAAGTGAATCTTTCTTTGCAAAAGATGAATCATGAGACAAGCTGTCTGTATTTCTGTCAGCAAATATTTTCTTTACTGAGTCATATTTCCTTTTCACAAATGCTGTTGGCGGTAATGTATCATATTCCACTTTTTTGTCAAAAGGATTATCAAGCGAATAAATATCGTAACCTCCTTCATTCAAAGAAACGAATAGTAATTTCTTTGCATCTTTTGATAAAGAAAGCTGGTCTATCGGACTTATTGAGTTGGTAATTGGTTTCTCAGAATATTTTCCTGCAGAATCCCATTGTCCGTAATAGATGTTTGATATTCCGTTTCTGTCAGATACATAAAGTACTTTTTTCCCGTCTTCATTGAAAGTGACATAAGCATTCTTGGTTTCCTTTGAGTCCGTTATTCTTTCAATTTTACCGTCTTCAACGTTAATCCTGTAAACATCTTTTCTGTTAACATCAAAATTGCTCAATTTAAAATCTGGTGGAATACTTTCTTTTGTCAGATATCCTGCTCTGTCTGAACTGAAATAAATCTGTTTCCCGTCTGGAGACCAGCTTGGTAGCTGATCTGAAAATATATCATTTGTAAGATTCTTCAACTTATTCTTTGAAATATCATAAGTATAAATATCAGATTGCATGGTATTTGTTCCTACAAAAGCAATAATGTTCTTGAAAGGCGACCACTTCACCTGTGAAATTGAATTCAGCAAAACGGGAAGTTGTCTTTCATCACCATTATACGTATTAATCAGGAAAATTGCGTCTTTATCACCGGCTTTAACACTAATTGCAAGTTCTTTGCCATCAGGTGACCAGGTCAAACCAGGCGAAAGTACCTGAAGTTCTTCAAAATTATTTGTGTTATTTCCTTCAATAACTTTATCGATTATATTCCCAGTTTGAATATCCGCGATATAAACTGAAAAGAAATCATTTCTGTTTGAAATGAATGCAAATTTATCACCTTTAGGAGAAATAGCAGGAGCTACATTATAAAAACCACCGTCATTAACGTGATTTGTCAGCATTTTTGCAAAATCCTTTACGTCTTCACGTGTTGCAATTTCAGGCCAGTGTGTTTTCTTCAGATATTTAAGCCATTTTTCGGAAAGCTGCTCTGTGTTTAGTTTGAATGTTTCTTTTAAGGCAAAATCAACGTCGTTTAGGGCTTTAATATTGTTCATTAATTCTCCCATTTTATAGTCACCGTATGTATCGGCTATAAATGAGAGAAAACTTTGTCCTCCTCTGTATGCAAGATAACCATTGTTGTATTCAATAGGCGGAAGGTAATTATTCAATACTGCATCCCGTATAAACATATCGGTTGCTTTATCCAGGCCGCTTAGACTCTGATATTCAGCCATTCCTTCGCTAAACCACAAAGGGATATTTAAGGTAATGTTTTTTGAAATTACATTCTGAATTGAGCCTCCATAAAATAAGTCATTCATAAATGCATGAAGCAGTTCGTGGTGAATTACATGTCTGTACTGTTCGTAATTTCCTTCAAAAGGAATAAGTATTCTGTTTTTAAAGAGTTCTGTTACCCCACCAACACCTTCTGGGAGAAATTCGTCCAGAATGTTATTTTGTTGAAATTCGTTATGTGAGTTAAAAACAACTATCGGTATTCTGTTAGAAATATTATAGTCCAGATTTTTAGATAAAGAAGTCAGCGAGCTTTCTGCAACAACAGCAGTGTATTGTGCTAATTCATATCCTCCCTGTGAAAAATAAACGTCGAAATGCTTGGATTGTATATATTTCCAGTCGAATACTTTATATTGTACTTTATTCTTTCCAAACTGGGAATATGCTCTTTCCTGAACTGAAAAAATAACTGTAAAAGTGATTATTAATAATAATACTCTGTTTATTCTTATGTTTATCATATTTAATTACGTCATTAATAAAACAGTAACAATAATACCATTGTCAAATCCTAAATTTATTTTCTTTTACCACTGCTTATATTAATAATATAACTTAATTTAAGCATTTTAGAAAACTAATTGTATTCAAAATTTAAAACTAAATTGCAATTATATAAATTTCAAAATAATGATTGAATTCCGAGAAAGTGTGTTGAAGAACGGTATAAAGCTTGTGATGAACAGGAAGACTGAGATACCGAATGTAATTGTAAATTCAGCTTTTCATGTTGGGTCTAAGGATGAAGACCCTGATAAGACAGGAATATCACACCTTCTCGAACATCTGATGTTTTCCGGTTCTGCAAACATTCCGGACGGAAAGTTTGACGAAATACTGCATGCTAATGGCGGAGAAAGTAACGCTTTCACAACTCAGGATTATACGAGTTATTATTTATCCGTACCGTCTTCAAAAGTTGAATTGGGTATGTGGCTCGATTCTGACAGACTTGCTGAATTTCCGGTAAATGAAGAAGGTCTTGAAATTCAGAGAAAAGTTGTAATGGAAGAGAAGCTTCAGGTTCATGATAATTCGCCCTACGGATCTCTGGAATATGAAAGTGCAAAAAGGTTGTTTAAGTCAAGCGGTTACAGATGGCAGATTATAGGCGATGAAAAACATATTGCTAGTATAACTCTGGACGATATCAGAAAATACTATAATAAATTTTACAGCCCTGAAAATATGGTGCTGACAATAGCCGGTGACATTGACTATGATGAAACCGAAAAACTTGCCGAATTGTATTATGGTGACATTAAGAATAATGATGGTAAAATTGAAAGACATTATTTTGATGAAGATTTGAAATCAGATATTGAAGATGAAATAGAAGATAATATATCTCTGCCTGCAAGGTTTGAATTTTACCGTATTCCGGGAATTGGCTCAAGAGATTATTATACTTCCAGGTTGATATGTGTTGGACTTTCTTCAGGTGAAAGTTCAAAAGTATATCAGGAATTAATAAGGAAATCAAATATTTCGACTGAATCATTCCTTATGTCTCAGGGTATGGAATTTGAAAGTATATTCAGTTTTAATTGTTTTCTGAATGAAGGCAAAACACTTGAAGATGCATCAAAAATAATGAATACGATTTTGTTTGAATTAGCCGAAAACGGATTGACTGAAACTGAGATAAAAAAGTCTATAAATAAAGTAATAACTTCATATTATTCAAAAATACAGCAGTCATTAAGACTTGCAAGCAGTCTTTCTTTCTATAAAATGTTTTTTAATGATTGTAGCTTTATAAATAACGAAGCTGAAATATTCAAACAAATTACTAACGAAGAGGTTAAAGCTTTTGCCCGTAAATACCTTATTGAAAATAAAAGAGTTGTATTGAACTATGTGCCCAAAAGAGAGGTGAGAAATGATTGACAGAAAAATAATGCCATCTGGAAAAGTCCCAAGAGACATTAAATTTCCTGAGTTTAAGAAATATGTACTTCCGAACGGAATCACTGTTTTCTTTGTAAATGACAAAAGTTATCCCGTTGCAACAATAAGGTACCTTTTTAAAACCGGTTCTTATAACGATTTTTTCTTCGGGGGCGAAAAGTATGGTACAGCTGCTTTAACCGCAGAAATGATAAACAAAGGCACATCTACGAAAAATGCTCTTTCCATTGCAGAGCAGATTGATGTTGCCGGAGGTGTGTTTTCATCAGGAGCAGGATATGATGCTTCATATCTGATGGCAACCAGTCTGTACAGTAATTTTGATTCAATGATTGATATTACAACTGAGATGATATTAGATCATAGTTTTCCCGAGGACGAATTGCAGAGCAAGAAAGAACAGTTAATCAATATGTTGATATCACTTCAGGATGACGGTTCGTATCTTGCAGAAAGAGTATTTAAAACTGAGATGTACAGAAATACTCCATATCAATACGATCCTGATGGATATGTTAATTCGGTTAAGAATATTGAAAGAACTGATTTATTTGATTTTTCAAAGAATTACTTAATTTCTGGTAATCTTATAATTGCAGTTGTCGGAGATTTTGATGAGGATTCAGTACTTCAAAAAATTGAAAGAAAATTTTCGGACTTGAAAAGTGAGACAAAGATTGATGAATTTGAGTTTATTAATAAAGAAGAAGATAAAATAAGTGTTTACCTTATTGAAAAGAAAGATGCTTCACAGACAAGTTTGCATGTTGGTCATAAAGGAATTAAGAGGAATAATGTTGATTTTATAAACGTATCTTTTTTGAATAATCTTCTTGGGGGTTCATTCACTTCCAGGATTAATAAAAATCTCAGGGAAAAGAACGGTTTGACTTATGGTGCCCGTACGTCGTTTAATGCAAAGATGTATTCGGGTGATTTTTCGATTGAAACAGAAGTAAATCTGGAAAAGACTTTATTCGCAGTTGAAGAAATTATAAAGGAATTAAATGATATTAGGGAAATTATTGTTAACGATACTGAACTGGAAGAAACTAAAAATTATATTACCGGGAATTATCCTTTGCAGCTTGAAACTTCAAACGGTGTATCAGGGAAGCTGTTAAGTATGGAACTGTACGGATTAAATGAGAACTATTATAATACATTCTTAAAGAACATAAATCTCATTTCCGGAACAGACGTTATTAATACTGCAAAGAAATATCTCTATCCAGGAAGCCTGAAGATTGTTGCTGCGGGTGATGTTAAGAAATTAAAAAAGCAATTTAGTAAATTTGGTAATGTTGAAATCATAGATAAAGTAAAATGAAAGATGCAGAAAAGAAAATAAGCGATGCTGAAAAAATAGAAGAGCTGAGTGCTAAGTATAAGATACTTAATTCAGAAGTTGAAAAAGTAATTGTCGGTCAAAAAAATGTTCTTAAAGATATTATCATAACAATACTTTCAAAGGGGCACTGTCTTTTAATAGGTGTGCCTGGATTGGCAAAAACACTTATTGTAAAAACTTTTTCTGAAGCATTGGATTTGAAATTCAGCAGAATACAGTTCACTCCTGATTTAATGCCATCTGATATTGTAGGAACTGAAATATTCGATGAAGACGGGGATAGCGGTAAAAAGTTTAAATTTATTAAAGGACCTGTCTTTGCTAATATGCTCCTTGCAGATGAAATAAACAGAACACCTCCGAAAACTCAATCTGCACTTCTTGAAGCTATGCAGGAGCATAAAGTTACTGCCGGTGGAGTTTCGTATTTTCTCGATGAACCTTTCTTTGTTCTCGCTACTCAAAATCCGATAGAACAGGAAGGAACTTATCCTTTGCCTGAAGCTCAACTTGACAGGTTTATGTTCAACGTATGGCTTGGTTATCCTGACGAATCTGAGGAGATTGAAATTGTAAAAAGAACTACAGGTTCCCGTGAGAATAAAATTAATCCGGTATTCAATAAACAGGAAATTGTGGAATTTCAGAATCTTGTAAGAAAAGTACCGGTATCAGATGAAGTGATGAAATATGGTGTAGAGATTGTAAATAAAACCAGACCCGATTCTCCATCTTCTCCTAAGTTTGTAAAGGATTACGTTAGATGGGGTGCAGGACCAAGAGCTTCTCAGTATCTAATTCTGGCATCTAAAGCACTTGCTGCCATTGAAGGAAGATACACGCCTTCGAAGGAGGATATAGTAAAAGTGTCCGAATCGGTTCTGCGTCACAGATTGATTCTTAATTTCAATGCAGAAGCAGATAATGTTAACGTAAACGACCTCATAAAGAGATTGTTTGAGAAACATTAATATTAATAAAAGCATACTTCAAATATTCTTGTTTAGGTATATTTATATTACTATTTTACTGAATATTTAAACCAATAAATAATTATGTGTGGTATAGTAGGGTATATAGGTAAGAAAAATTCACTTCCAATAATCATTGAAGGACTCAGAAGGTTAGAATACAGGGGTTATGATTCTGCCGGAGTATCAATAATTAACGATAAAGCCAAAGTACTGAATTACAAGAAAGTTGGCAGGGTTGGCGAAATGAATGATAATATCGATAAAGATATCTTTCAGGGGTCAATAGGTATTGGGCATACACGCTGGGCAACTCACGGAGTCCCTAATGATGTTAATGCGCATCCTCATTTTGACATGGATGACAATGTCGTTATTGTGCATAATGGAATAATTGAAAATTATAAACAGATAAAAACTAAATTACTTGCCGAAGGTTTTCAGTTCAGCAGCGATACGGATACAGAAGTACTTGCAAATCTTATTAATTATTATTTCAGACAAACAAACGATTTTGAGAAGTCAGTCAGGCTTGCACTTAACGAAGTTGAGGGTACTTATGGTCTTGCCTGCCTTTGTGCGAAAGAGCCGGATAAAGTTATTGTTGCAAGAAACGGAAGTCCTTTGCTGCTTGGAGTAGGTATTGAAGAGACGATTGTATCATCTGATGCATCTGCCGTTATTAATCATACAAAGAATGTTGTCTATCTGGAAGACGGTGATATGGCTATTCTTACAAAGAATGGTTTTAAAATGAAAACTATTCATGATGTAAAGATTTACAGAGAAGCTCATAAAATTGATTTTCTACTCGAAGATATTGAGAAATCCGGGTATGACCATTTTATGCTGAAGGAAATATGCGAACAGCCGGATACAATTCAAAATACTTACAGGGGAAGGATTAATTTTGACAGCGGGATTGCAAAATTAGGCGGCCTTGATTCTGTTTTTGATAAAATGCTTAATGCAAAGAGGTTTATTATTACTGCCTGCGGAACTGCATGGCATGCGGGTCTTGTAGGAGAGTATATGATAGAACAATTCTGCCGGATTCCGGTTGAAGTTGAATATGCTTCAGAATTCAGGTACAGAAGACCAATTATAGATGAAGATGACGTTGTGATATTAATAAGCCAAAGCGGTGAAACAGCTGATACCCTTGCGGCATTACGGGAAGCTAAAAAGTTTGGAGCAACTACAATAGGTATTGTAAATGTCATAGGCAGTACTATAGCCCGTGAAGTTGACGCGGGCACATATGTTCACGCCGGACCAGAGATTGGTGTTGCATCTACAAAAGCTTTTACAAGTCAGGTTATGTCTCTTGCACTGATAACGATGATGATTGCCGCAGAGAAAAATACTATATCAAAAGAATCTTTGATTGAGATTGCTACAGAGCTGAGAAATATTCCTGGTAAGATAAAGAAGATGATTGATGCAAAAGAAGATTATAAAAAAGTTGCTGATGCTTTCAAGAATGCTAATAATGTTTTATATCTTGGCAGGGGATTTAATTTCCCTGTTGCGCTCGAGGGTGCTTTAAAACTGAAAGAAATATCATACATTCATGCTGAAGGATATCCTGCGGCTGAGATGAAGCACGGACCGATTGCTTTGATTGATGAGAATATGCCTGTCGTTTTCATTGCTCCACAGGACAGAACGTACGATAAAATCATTTCAAATATAGAGGAAGTGAAAGCTCGTAAGGGCAGAATTATAGCTCTTGCGAGTGATGACGATGATAATATAAATTCTTATGCAGATTATGTGCTTAGAGTACCAAAAACTCTTGCATTATTTGCACCGATTTTAAATGTTATACCTTTGCAGTTCCTTTCTTACTATGTTGCCGCTTCAAGAGGGTGCGATGTAGACCAGCCAAGGAATTTAGCTAAGAGTGTTACTGTAGAATAGTAAATAAGGTTTTTAATTCTTCATAAAAACGGGGTTAAATAATCCCGTTTTTCATTAGGATTAATACAAAGCCGGAAAATTACTTCATACGACAAAAATACCTATCTCAAGCGCAAGGTTGACCAAGTTAGAACGTGAATTATACGAGAACCATACGAGAAGATGCCTGAAAATAGTTTACTTTCAGGTATGTAAGGCTGAAATGAGCGGGAAGAAACTTTACATAATGTCTGAGTTTAACTCTATTCTGGTCACAAATGTAAACTAAATTGTAATTTAGTTTATATTAATCTTAATAAGCAAAAACGGGGTTAAGAAACCCCGTTTTCAAATGTTCAAATATTTTGCTGAACTTATTTAATGTATAACATCTTTTTAATATCAGAAAAATTTCCTGCTGTTATTTTGTAAAAATAAACTCCGCTTGAAAAGTTTTCTGCATTCCAGTTTAAAGAATGCTGACCTTGATTTAAGGTAGAATTCACGAGTGTCTGAACTTCCTTGCCTGCGGCATCGTAAATCTTAAGAGTTACAAAAGAGTTTTCCTTTAAATCAAATTTAATGTTTGTTACCGGATTAAACGGATTCGGATAATTCTGGTACAGGTTGAAATCCTTAACTTCTGAAACTTCATTGTTTGCTGATGTCAGTCTTGATTTAAGTTTTACGTTGTAAATAACAGCAGAGTCTTTATAAGCTGTAATACCTGTTACTGTTTTAGGATAGTAATTTGGTGCAGTAAAAGTCAGCGAATATGTTCCGGGATTAATCATTCTGTGATAATCTCCTTTTATGGAATCCGAATAAATCCAAGTCGTATCATTCACACCAACAACATATACTTTTGCTTTTAACGGAACATTTGTAACGGAATCAGTAACTAAACCCCTTATGCCATAAAGGGATTCTCTGATATAATATAAAAATGACCTGTGGTTGTATTCCCACCATGTTGGTAATTGAGCCTGAGGAAGAAGCTTGGTGCTTGAGTTTTCCAGAGTAACTTCACGTCCGCCTGTAAAAAATGTCATATAATCCTGTCTTCCTCCGGCAACTGTATACCATGCATATCCATTCACGACTCCAGGTATGTTTGGATACCCCAGCAAATCATCCATATATGTTGATGGGGCGTGCTGGTGAACTGTGTCAACCCATCTTTTCCCTAAATTTATAAACCAGGTATCATCAGGATGTAATGCTGATTTGCAATCCCATGGATAGTTGTACACTTCCGCACCTCCGTGAAAATTCATTGATAGTGTAAAATTAAACTGATTGAATAAATTCATAAATGCAATAGTTTCTGGCTGCCAGGTTCCTGTCGGATTTGGGCCAGCCACAGGGTCAGGAAAATTTCTGTTTATATCTTTTGAATTTGCATTATATCTCCAGGCACCAGTAACAGTGCCGTCACCACCGTGATATGTTCCGTCAGGATTCGCAAGAGGGTTAATCCAGATTTCACAATTCTTTACAAGGTTTGTTATTAATACATTATTACCATTACCACTTAAAAGTGTGTCAATAAGTCTTAGCATCAAAACGTAACTTGACGTTTCATCTCCGTGAATTGAAGATGAATACATAAAACGTGGTTTTGGTTTTCTGAATTGAACACTATCGCTTATTACTGCAAAGAGAAGTTGTCTTCCCTGAACAGTTGTTCCTATATTAACTATTTTACAGAGGTTGGGGTATGCTGTTGCAAAACTATTCATTAAGGTAACATATGCCGGATAGGTCGGATAAACATCCCATGCAGTTATTTGCTTTAAATCATCAGTTGTTACTATGTTTTCAGCATCTCCTGGATGTTTTAACAATTCAAAGTCGATATTTTGTTTTGAAAAATAATCCATCTCATCGGGGGATGCATATGCATATACTTCAAAGTAGAATACCTTATTTTTAACATTGTCAATTGATAAGTGTCTGCCTATTTCGTTTATTCTGTCTTTATTGTTAATAGCAAACCTGAAGTATAATTCGCCTTTCGTTTTGATAGCATTTTCAACTTTATCTTTTTGTGAGTTGTAACTGCTGTAAGTCTGTGAGAAATTATAACCCGTTAAAACAAATTTTAAAACGAGCGTTAGAAGTATAACCCTTTTCATATAGAATGATTGATTTACATTAATTAATTATATACAAAACTAACAAATATAATACCTTAATAAAATGTTATTCTTCATTTAAAAACATCAAATATTATGTCTGGTTAAACTTTTTTATACAAAGTCATTCATTTTTAATTTGAAAGTTTCTTTCAGTTTTCTTATATTTGTAATTCTTTAGAAAAAACATTAAATCATATTATAACTATGCCTGATAACGGCGTTAATATTGGTAAAATTGTTCAGGTAATTGGTCCTGTAATAGACGTTGATTTTAGCGGAAATAAGCTCCCTGAAATTAATAACGCTTTAACAGTTAAAAGGACTAACCTTGAAGGTGTTGAAGAAACTCTTGTTACTGAGGTTCAGCAGCATCTTGGCGAAAACAGAGTTAGAACCGTTGCTATGGATTCTACCGATGGATTAGTCAGGGGTATGGAAGTTGTAGATACCGGTGAACCAATTATGATTCCGGTGGGTTCCGAAGTTCTAGGAAGACTTATTAATGTAATTGGTGATACAATTGACGGTAAAGAACCGTTAAAAACCAGTATGAAATATCCTATACACCGTGATCCACCAAAAATGACAGACCTTTCTACTAAAAGGGAAATGTTTGAAACAGGTATTAAAGTTATAGATTTAATTGAACCTTATACAAAAGGCGGAAAAACAGGATTATTCGGCGGAGCAGGTGTTGGTAAAACAGTTATTATTCAGGAATTAATACATAATATTGCGAAGCAGCACGGCGGTTATTCAGTTTTTGCAGGAGTTGGTGAAAGAACAAGAGAAGGGAATGATTTATATCTTGAAATGACCGAATCAGGTGTTATAAAAAATACTGCTCTGGTTTTTGGTCAGATGAATGAGCCTCCGGGTGCAAGACAGAGAATCGGTCTTACAGGTTTAACAATCGCTGAATATTTCAGAGATGAATTAGGAAAAGACGTACTTTTATTTATAGACAATATTTTCAGGTTTACTCAGGCAGGTTCTGAAGTTTCGGCTCTGCTCGGACGTATGCCATCGGCAGTAGGTTATCAGCCAACTTTGGCCACGGAAATGGGTACTTTACAGGAAAGAATTACTTCGACATCAAAAGGATCTATTACTTCCATTCAGGCAGTTTATGTTCCTGCTGATGACTATACAGACCCTGCACCGGCAACAACCTTTGCTCACCTTGATGCTACTACAGAGCTGTCAAGAAAAATTTCGGAGCTTGGTATTTATCCTGCTGTTGATCCTTTAACATCAACTTCAAGAATACTTGATCCGTTAATTGTTGGTGAAGAGCATTACAACGTTGCACAGGGTGTTAAAAAGATTTTACAGAATTATCAGGATTTACAGGATATTATTAATATTTTAGGTATCGATGAACTTTCTGACGAAGATAAGGTTATAGTTGCAAGAGCAAGAAGGATACAGAGATTTTTATCTCAGCCATTCTCTGTTGCTGAGCAGTTTACTAATATTCCCGGCAGATACGTAAAACTCGAAGATACTATCAAAGGATTTAAAGGAATATTGAACGGAGAATATGACGATTTACCTGAACAGGCATTTTTATTGGTCGGTACTATCGAAGATGCAATTGAAAAGGCTAAGAAATTAAGGGCATAAAATACTATTTAAATTATCTTTGGATAAATTATTAAACATAGAAATAGTTAGTCCGGAAAAGAATGTATTTCATGGAACAGGTAAAGTTCTTACTGTACCTGGTGTTGAGGGATTGTTTCAGGTCCTTAATATGCATGCACCTATGATATCAATGTTTGAAACAGGTGTGATAACAGTTGAAGATGAAAAGGGAGAGAAGATAAACTTCTCAACAAGAGGCGGAGTTCTTGAAGTAAAAGATAATAAAGTAGTTGTTTTGGCAGATACTGCAGAAGCAAAAGAAAGTATAGATGTTGAGAGAGCTGAAAAAGCAATGCAGAGAGCAGATGAAAGATTGAAAGCAGGTGGAAAAGGTTTAGACAGAGAACGTGCAAAGTTCTCTTTGCAGAGAGCAAGAATCAGGCTGAAAGTAGCAGGAGTTTTAAAGTAATTCGATTCGTTCCAATAGGGGATGTAGCTCAGGTGTAGAGCAAACTCTTTTAAGGTTGGGTCGGAGGTTGAAAGAGTTTTAGGTGAGGATTTAATATTCCCAATAGGGGAAGTAGCTCAGGGGTAGAGCAAACCCTTTTAAGGTTGGGTCGGAGGTTGAAAAAGTTTTAGGTGAGGATTTAATAATCCCAATAGGGGATGTAGCTCAGGGGTAGAGCAAACCCTTTTAAGGTTGGGTCGGAGGTTGAAAAAGTTTTAGGTGAGGATTTAATAATCCCAATAGGGGATGTAGCTCAGGGGTAGAGCAACTGCCTTTTAAGCAGTGGGTC
>CAIUQV010000563.1 GCA_903901375.1 uncultured Ignavibacteriota bacterium | reverse complement strand
GAGTTCGGCGGTAAAGAACCTTTTATCTCATCCAATGTTCAGAAAATTCTTGGATATTCGGCCGAATCGATTCTCGGTAAAAGTAATTTTGTAGAATCAATAATTGTTCAGGAGGATATTTCATATTATCTAAGCGAATTCAATAAATGGAATATAGGTAATTCCAGAGAAGTGTTTAAAATCAGTTTCAGATGCAGGACTGCTGACGATAAAATCATTTGGGTTGAAAATATAATGTCAAAAGTTGATGAAAGTGATTATACTTATTATTGCGGCGTTTTACAGGATATTACTGACTTCAAAAATAAGGAAGAAATCATAGCCTGGAATGAAACTCTGTTAAGAATTATGACAGACAGTACAAGGTATGCTTATTACGTTGAAAATAATAATACTGACTCGGTTCTTTACGTGAATGAGAAATTCTGTAGTTTGTGGAATATTCATGAATATTATGAAAAAATGATTGAAGGACAAATTAAAAGTTCTGAAGTCCTGAGGCTGTGTTCCGCAAATGTCATAAATCCGGAAAGTTTTCTTAAATCTGCTGCAAGATACAGTAATCCGGAAAATCAGATTACTTTTGAAGATGAAGTAAATTTTGTAAACGGCAGAACAATTAGAAGATTCTCTTCTCTCCTTCTTGATAAAGACGATGCATATCTTGGAAGGTTCTTTCTCTATGAAGACATCACTGAAAAGAAATTTTATGAGAAAATTCAGGGATCGAAAACTGATTATAACGTCGTGATTGAGCAGGCAATTGACGGTACATTGCTTTTCGATTTAAGAGGAACAATTAAAGGAGCAAATGTATTAGCATGCAAATTGCTCGGTTATCCTAAACATGAACTTATAAAAATTAATTTTTTAGACCTTCTCGATAAATCCGAACCCGATTATATAGACCCGAAATTCATCGATGCATTGGACGGTAAAACAATTTTGGCTAAAAGAAAACTCATTAAAGCAGATGGTTCAGTTCTTTTCGCTGAGATTCATTCTAAAATGCTTCCGAATAGGTTAATTCAATCAGTTATCTGGGAAATCGATAAACAGAATTTTGAACGTAGTAATGCTGAATACACTAACTTAGTCAATCCGTACGTTAATTTACTAGTTAAACTGAAAGTTTTTAAACACGGAGAGAGCTCATTAACCTGTCTTAACAGGATTTCTCTTTTTATGAAAAACTATAATTTCATTCCGGATTTCGGAGATGTAAGTATAAAGACAGACAAAGAAATTCTTAACAGGTTTATTTCGCTGGTAAATGAATTTGAACATTCTGTGTATCCCCAGCTTGAATACATACTTTCAATCTTGAAAGAACTTAAAACAGATTTTCCGAAATCGGATATGCATGAAGATATTGCGAATTCAGTTGCAGAACTTGAAGTGTATTCAAAAAAACTAAACACCGGCTTAAAGAACTTAAAGAAGTTCATTAAAAACAGGGATACTACTTTTAAATTAAACGATTTAGTCGATACTATTCTTGGTTCTATTGTTAAAGTAAAATCAAAGATGAAAATTATAAATACTTCATTCGATGAGAATTTTACTTCAGACCTGGAATCTATCTTGCACGTTCTTATAAAAAGCTATTCTGATTCTAATCCTGAATTGAGAATAACATACAAAGATTTCTCTCCAAACCCGGATATTGTTTTTAACAGAGGCGAACTGGTTGATTTGTTGAAAATATTCTTCGATAATTCGATTGAATCATACAGTAATTCTGAAGACCCTAATTCATTAAACAGGATTGATATTACTGCTAATCAGGAAAATAATCAGCTTTTCGTTGAAATTATTGATTATGGAATGGGTGTTCCTGATAATATCAGAACTTCAATACTTCAGAAAGGAATTTCTACTAAAGGAAAGAACCGGGGTTTTGGTTTAAGCTATGCAAATACTGTTTTGCAGAAATATGGCGGTAAGTTTCATCTTGATAGTGAATTTAAGCAGGGAGCAAAATTTAAAATAATTTTAAATACATTATAGACATGGAAAATGTTCTTATAATTGATGATAATATTAAATTTGCGGAAGACCTCGAACTTCTGCTGAAAAGTTCTTATAAAATCTTCAGAGCTGATACTTCTTTTAAAGGTCTTGAAATCCTTAAAAGAAATCATATTTCTGTTGTTTTACTGGATTTACAGCTTCCGGATATTCCTGGTCTTGATATGCTCGAAAAAATCCATTCAGACTTTGATGCTTTGCTTCCAATTATTATAATTACTGAATATGACGATATTCAGTACGTTGTAAAAGCAATGAGGCTTGGTGCTTTCGATTTTCTCTCAAAAGATTTTCACGTTGACCTGATGAAGGAGAAAATTGAACAGGCATTGAAACAGAAGAACCTTAAATTGAGGATTGACGGACTTCAGAATAATGTTTCATTCACCGATGATTCATTTATCTTTGCCTGCGAGGAAATGAAAAAGATTAATTATGAAATTTCAAAGATAGCAAATTGGGACTTCGACGTATTGCTGCTCGGCGAAACAGGTGTTGGCAAAGATTTGATTGCTTCACAGATTTATCAGAGGAGTAACAGAAAAGATAAACCTTTTGTGCCTGTTCCTCTTCGAAGTCTTAGTGAATCTGTTCTTGAATCAGAACTCTTTGGTCATGAAAAAGGTGCCTTTACTGGTGCCGACAGAATGAAAATCGGCAAGTTTGAATCGGCAAATAAGGGTATCGTCTACCTTCCGGAAATTTCAAACCTGCCCGAGAATATTCAGCTTAAACTCCTGCATTTTATGCAGTATAAAACTATTACACGTGTCGGTCATGATTCAAGAAAAGGTGAATTAAACCTCGACGTGCGTTTGATTATGGCTACTAATGAAAATCTCGAGGAACTCGTAAAATCAGGAAGAATGAGAGAAGATTTCTATTACAGAATTTTAGGAGTGAATTTAAAGATTCCTCCTTTAAGAGAACGAATAGAAGATGTTATTCCATTATCTTATTACTTTCTGAATAAATATTCTTCTCAGTTCGGCCAGATGCAATATCAGTTCAGCGATGAAGTTCTGACTGCTTTCCGCGAATACGAATGGAAAGGTAACATTAGAGAACTTTCAAACTCTATTAAAAACGCTCTTACTTACACTAATGATAACATTCTGAGTTTAAAAGATTTCCCTAACATTACCGGAAGAAAGAACAGTTTACATTTAGGGCTTGAAAACCTCCTTTATCCGGATGGTAATTACCCGAATTTCATCGATTTTGAGCTAAGCAACAGAATTTTTTATATAAAAACTATGTTAAAAAAAGCAGAGGGAAAGATTTCCCTCGCCGCTAAATTATCTGGTTTAACTCCCCAGGGTTTCAGAAAGATAATGAAGCAGTTAAACATTAATCAATAATTTTTAAAATCTAAATATTCTAACTTTATGAAAAAACTATTAATAGTTTTAGTCATTTTAAGTGCATTTGCTTATTCAGGTTGTGGTAGTATCAGCGACGCAATTTCAAATGCTCAAAGACTACAATGGAAGCTCGGAAGTGTCTCCGGTATGAATTTATCAGGAGTGGATGTTACAAAGGTTTCAAGTTTCAGTTCCATCAATCCTCTTGACCTTGTAAAACTTACGTCGGCTGTCAGTTCGGGCAAACTACCCGTTGGTTTTACATTAAACTTACTCGCTAAGAACCCTTCAGGTGAAGGTGGTTCCCAGAATTCTTCTGATGTTATTAAATCAGTGGACTGGAGATTGCTTATAGATAATACTGAAACAATAAGCGGAAATGTAGCCGGTCCTATCACCATTCCCGGAGTCGGACAGACATCTACAATTCCTGTTTCAATCAATCTTGATTTAATGCAGTTTTTCAAGAACGAAGGACTTTCAGCTTTGGTAGGAATGGCACTGGGTATTGGCGGAAAATCAGGTTCCCCTGCAAGATTAAGCCTTAAAATAAAGCCTACTATTGACACCTTCCTCGGTGCTATCACTTATCCGGGTGAAATTACAGTCATAGATAAAGAATTCAGGAGCAAATAGCTCAGTTTTACGTTATAAAACACGGTTAATTTAAGTATTAATCGTGTTTTTTATTGCATTGTTTATGCTTTTCTAAATGAGTATCTTATACGTTTTAAAATTAAATTTAGCGAAAATAAAGTGGAAATAAATATAATTGACAAGGAGAATTGTAAAAAGGAATTCGACGCTGTTTTAAACTATGAAGAACTTAAACCCCATTTTGAAAAAGCACTGATTGAGTACAGGAAAAAAGCTCAGATTCCGGGTTTCAGAAAAGGTAAGGTGCCTCTTGAAATGGTCAGAAAATTATACTGGGATGCTGTGGAATACAGCGCGCTGGAAGAAATAGCTAATGAAGTGTTTAAAAATCACTTAACTGAAAATAATATTCCTATTTTCGGCACAGGTTCTCTTCTTAACCTCGATTATAAACCTAAAGAGAAATTAATAATAAAAGTTGAATTTGAAGTAATTCCGACCGTAGAACTTAAGCAAATCAAAGATATAGAACTTACTAAGACTAAATATGTTATTGATGATTCCTTAATTGATGAAGAACTCCAGTATATGAAACTCAAAAATGCTACTTATGAAATGGATGGAAAAGCAACCGATGATAACTATATGGTTACTTTAAACACAGATGAACTTGACGATGCCGGAAACGTAATCGAAGGACGTTCACAAAAGGATGTAAAATTATTTATTGGAAGCGAATATCTCTCTAAAGAATATTATGATGGTATCAAAGGTCTGAAAGAAAACGAAGAAAGAACTATCGATACTAAAAATGAACAGGGTGAACCTGTAAAGATTAAATTACTCTGCACAAAGGTTGAAAAGATAATTTATCCTGAAATCAATGAAGAGACAATAGCAAAGATGACAGGCAGAGACGATATGAAAACTGAAGAAGAACTCAGGGTTTATTTGAGAGAAGAAATCGGTAAAGCATACAACGATCATGGCTATAATGCACTGAAAAATAAAGTTGTTTCCGAAGTAGTAAAACTTAACGACCTCGAAATTCCTGAATCTTATGTTGAGGACATGCTTAACGATTATTTCAAGAGCCATAAAGCAGAACATAAAGGACACAACCACGATATTAACGAACAGGATTTCAAGAATAAAAACCGTGCTGAAGTTGCATTTACAGGTAAGTGGTTCCTTATAAAAGATAAAATTATTCAGCAGGAAAACATTCAGGTTATTGACGATGACGTCAGAGCTTTTGCCGAAGAAGCAGGAAAACCGTATAATCTTCCAGCCGATAAAATGTATGAAATCTACAAGGATAATAAGGATGTCAGACATAATATTTTAGATAAGAAAGTAATAGATTTTCTTATTGAAAATGCAAAGGTTACTGAAATTGAAGAAGTTAAGAAATCAATTAAGAAATTAGCCGAAGAAAAGAAGAAAGAGACTAAGAAAGAAAGCAAGAAGGAAACAAAGAAAGATAAAAAGAAAGAAGAAAAGGAATAATAATATGGACTTTTACAGCATTATAAAATCCAGACAGCACGAAATAATGGCTGGTCTTGACAAAGCATCACAGGCAAAGAATCAGCTTGTGCCGATGGTTGTAGAGCAGACATCAAAAGGCGAACGTGCTTACGATATCTATTCAAGACTTTTAAAGGAAAGATTAATCTTCCTCGGTACACCTATATACGATGAAATTGCATCTCTTATCGTTGCTCAGTTATTGTTTCTTGAATACGAAGATCCCGATAAAGATATAATGCTTTATATAAATTCACCGGGTGGAAGTATTTCAGCAGGTCTTGCAATATACGACACTATGAATTATATCAGATGCGACGTATCTACTACATGTATCGGTATGGCAGCTTCGATGGGGCAGTTCTTATTAACATCAGGTGCAAAGAATAAAAGAATCGCCTTACCAAACTCTAAGATTATGATGCATCAGCCTTTAGGTGGTGCTCAGGGTCAGGCAACCGATATTATGATTCAGGCAAAAGAAATCGATAGAATAAAACACAAACTCTATGAACTTATCTCTTTCCATTCAGGTCAGCCAATTGATAAAATCTATGCTGACGCTGAACGTGATTATTATATGACAGCTGAAGAAGCTAAAGATTACGGACTCATAGATTCAATCCTCAGAAAAAGAGAAGTCACTAAAAAAGACTAATATTCAAAAATAAATTTAAAAGAGGTTATAAGATATCTTATAACCTCTTTATTATTTCAGTACCTTAAAAACTTTATTGTTCTTTCCACTTTATCTCCATCTCATTATCTTCCGGATATAAATCAGGAACATATTTATTCCCTAGAACCACTTTCTTAATCTTTCCCTTTACATTCGCCTTCACCACCAGAGTATTCCCGTTCTTCCATTCAGTCGCACTCCTCTCTAAAACACTTACATTACCATCTGTATCAATAAAACTCAGTACCACAGGCACTGGCATTCCTCCCTTATTCATTAAAGTAATTTCGGCAGTATTATCATTAATCATCACACTGCTGATCCTCAAATCAGCATAACCATATTCCATAAACCATTTCTCCCAGAACCAGTCAAGATTTTCCCCCGATACATCACTGAATGTATTGAAAAAATCATACGGAGTCGGATGTTTACCGTTCCATCTTTCAATATATACTTTCATTATACCGTCAAACTTTTCTCTTCCAAGCATTTCCCTTAAAATATCGTACACCAAAGCTGATTTATTATAAGCACTATGCCTGTATGAAGGCGAACGAAGTTGTGATGAAGGTGCCAGCATCGGTATGTCATTTAATGTTCCTGCATTCCTCAGGTATGCTTTAACGTTAGCCGCTCGTGAGTCACTTCTGCTTGTATCTCTCACCGCATTATCAGGCGCAAACCTTCCCATCTTTGTCTGAAATTCCTGTGGAAGATAAACAGCCCATCCCTCATCCATCCACGCATATTTTCTTTCGTTTATTCCCATATAAAACGGAAAGAATGTATGCGACATTTCGTGCGAAGTAAGATAAACAGTGGATTCCCACGTTTGAGTATCATCATCATTCACCATCATCGGAAATTCCATCCCGCCATCTCCGTTAAAAACTGTCATAGAAGGATAAGGATAGGGAACTCGCGGAAATGTATTCGCAAAATAATCCAGCAGCTTCACGGCAACATTGAAAACATCATACTTTACTGCATTGGCTTCAGGTCTGAATGCAATGTTCAGGTTTGTACTCTTGCCTCCTCCGGCATCAACACTCTTCATCTTCCAGTAGTAATGGTCACTCATCGCAAAAGCAAAATCAGGTACAGCCAATGCCTGATAATGCCATATTACATTTCCGTCATTTTTTGTTAACTGATTTTCTTTATTTAGTTTAGAACAGTCAACAGTAAAAAAATTCTTTCCTTCTGCTCCCGATTTATATTCCTGTAAGAACTTCTCATTAAATACATAATCCGGATTCTGTAGCACCCCCGTTGCCCAGACACACATATTCCTTCTGTCCGTAGTTATACTGACGTCAAAATTACTGAAGTCATTGTAGAACTCAACCTGTCCTTTGTAATCAGTCATATCCCAGCCGTCAACATCGTCATATACAGCCATCTGCGGATACCAGTAAGCAACCATATAAGATGTCGAATCATACATTCCCATTCTCGGGAAATTTTTTAGTATCTTAAATGACCATTCTATTGTAATGCTTGTTTTATCACCTGCTCCGATTTTATTATTTAATTTTACTGTTAAATTCGTCCCAGCACGTGAAACACTTTTCGACTTTAAATCAACATTCTCTCCGTTGATTTTCATCGATGATATTTTCATCCCTTCGGAAAAGTTGTCATTCCCAATCTCCCAGTCTCTTGATTTTCCCGCAATCGAAAAATCCTGATATGTTCTCAGCACAAGTTTATCAAGCTCATCCGGACTGTTATTGTAGTAAGTGATTTCCGCTTTTCCGCTTAGTACCTGTGTGTAAGAATCAACCTTAACATCAATTTTATAGTCAGACGAATTCTGCCAGTATTTGTTTCCCGGTAAACCATTCTCAGTCCTCACACCGTTCTTTACAGATTTTTCAATCTCTTTAGGCACGAACATTTCCTGCGAAAACAGTACTGTGGTATTCAGTAAAACAAACAACAAGAGTAATTTTTTCATATCAAATTCTATTTTCAATTAAAATACAAATCATATCTTTCACATAAAAGTAAAATTCTGAAAACTAAATATACTGATTAAACCTTGTTTAAATGTGGAATATTGCCTGTCCTTTTCAAAGACTTTCAAATCATTTTTGGGGAACTTTTTTGAGGAGAAGTTGTTTTTATTTACGTATATGGTTTTATAAATAAACCTGGTTTTTATGTATTCTTCAGTAATTATGATGACATAAAAACCTTTAAATATTGTTATTACATCTCTTTACACACACTCAATACATTATAAACACATTATATATACATCCCTTATACATTCTAAACCCATGTAAATTTGTCTTTTCTAAGTATAAACTTTCTCTTTTCAATGTATTTATAATGGTATTTTAATCAATCTGATATTCATAATTTGACCTTATTTCAGCTAAAAAACTTCTTAAAACCTATTTTTTATAGTTATCCAGTATCTCCGTAGCTATTCTTTTCACGTCTTTCTTTAATGAGGCAGGTTCAATCACCTTGCATTTGTTCCCCCAGCCAAGTACCCAGGAAATAAACTCATTCGAAATTTTCAGCTTTGCCTTGAAATATATTCCTTCGTCTGTCTCTTCAATTTCCTGATTGTTTATGAATATGCGGTTTTTGATATGCGTACATTTTTTATCAAAAAGTAGTACTACTTTTACTACTTCTCCCGCCTGATAAATCCCCCAGGAGTTCTTCAGGAATTCGTACATAGTCGGCAGGGTTCTGATCTTCGTCTTCCGGTTTGTGAACTTTATATTCCTTATTTTTTCAATCAGATAAAACCTTGCCTTGTTCAGGTCTTCATCTTCAAGTCCCACAAATATAAACGACCTGTTTGTCTTGAAGAAACCTATCGGTGTAACCCTTCTCTGAACAAGCGAACCGTAACTGTCCTTTTCGTAATCAAATTCTATGATTGTCTTCTGGTTTATAGATTTCACGAGTTGAACAAAGTAACTCAATGTCTGGTCTTTGAATATTTTGCTGATTCCCAGAAGGTTCTTAATCGCCTCTGTATCATTCAGTGCAAGGTATGTGTTGATTAACTTGTTTAATAGTCTTGTGTGTAATTTCTGCTCTATGAATAAACATCTTTTTGTCGAATGGAGCGCAATACCCATCTCCCGAATCTTTGCAAAATCTCTCCTTACATTCGGCAGACTTTCTTTAAAATGCTCCGCTAAATCATATTCTGAATAGTGTCCCGGCTTTTCGAGTACCATAGAGATTATATCTATCTGCCGGATTAGCTCTTTAGAGATTTCGTTGGGCATAATTTAATAATTTAGTAAATTAAAAAATAATATTATGATGTTCTGAGTGTAATATATATAGAAAAGTTTTTATTAGATATACTGAATTTTATGAGGAATGCAAAATTGTAACTCTTTTAATCGTTTAATCTTTATCTCTAACCCTTAAAAAATAATTCGCGTAAATTAGTGTTAATTCGTGTCTGATCTTTGATTAAATGAAACTGATTACACCCCGAAAATTATCGCCTCTGTCTTATTCATTCCGTTTATGAAATCCGATGCAGGCATTGGTTTCTTTCCTTCGGGTTGAAGCAGCAGTATTTCAATATTGAAATCAGAAGTACCCACATACAGCT